>JAAYCJ010000148.1 GCA_012729815.1 Phycisphaerae bacterium
TTCGACCCGTCGGAGTATTCGGATTACGGCCCGCGGCGGACGCACTTTGACGACGAGGACCCCAAGCTTCAGGCTCTGAGCAATACAGCGGCCCGCGAGGTGTCGCTGAACGATCACCTGACCACGCAGTGGGATCTGGTCGAGGCGGACGATCTGACGCACCGCTGCGGCCAGATGATTATCGACCATCTGGAGCCGGATGGGTACTTCCGGACGGCGTTCGCGGACCTGAATCACGAGGTCGGGCAGGAGGTGGACGGCGCGGTGTGGGAACGGGCGTTGCGGTTGGTTCAGACGCTCGATCCACCGGGTATCGCGGCGAGGACCGTGCAGGAGTGTCTGCTGCTCCAGCTTGAGGCGATGGGCGAGGACCACGAGCTGGAACGCGCGATCATCGCGGAGCATTTCGAGGAGCTTCAGAAGCAGCAGTATTCGAAGATTGTCCAGAAGACGAATCGGTCGCTTTCCGAGGTGAAAGAAGCGGTGGAGGTGATCCGGACACGGCTGCTGCTGCATCCGGGTCTGACCATCGGCAGTGTGGAGATGCCTTACATCACGCCGGACGTGATCGTCAACTACAGCGAGACGGGGCCGGGGTATGACGTGTTCGTGCCAGACGAGAGCCTGCCTCGGCTGTACATTTCGGGCCATTACCGGCGGATGCTCCAGGACCCGGGCGTGGATCGGACGACGAAACAGTTCGTCCGGAACAACATCCAGTCGGCGAACTGGCTGATCGAGGCGATTCAGCAGCGGCGGGAGACTCTGCGAAAGGTGACGACGGAGATTGTCAACGCGCAGCAGGAGTTTCTGGAGAACGGGCCGCAGTATCTGCGGCCGCTGCCGATGGCGCAGGTGGCGGATGCGGTGGGGATTCACGTGGCGACGGTGTCGCGGGCGGTGGCGGGCAAGTACGTGCAGGCGCCGCGCGGGATATTTCCGCTTCGGATGTTCTTTTCGGGCGGGACGGAGACGGCGGAGGGTGAGAGCCTGAGTTGGGACGCGGTGAAGGCGAAGATTCAGGAGATCGTCGACCACGAGGACAAGACCAGCCCCCTTTCCGATGAACATATTGCCGACCGCCTGAAGGAAGACGGCATCGACGTGGCCCGGCGGACGGTGACCAAGTATCGGAAGCTGATGAAGATTCCGTCGTCGGTCCGGCGGCGGGAATCTTGAGCACCGGTCTTCCTCCTTTCTGCCTTGATGCTCCACGCGTTCTTTTGCCTGTGTGATTCGCGTTATCGAGGCGCGGGTTGGTGAGGGAATGGCGGGTGAACCTGCGGCTCTGCCGCGGAACCTCCCGCCCTACCGGCGGTCGGTCCGCCAGTCAGTGCGGGCGCGGGTTATTCGATGATCGGGCGGTGGGTGGAGCGGCGGCCCTGGTGGATCCAGTCGGGGTGGGCGTGGACTTCGCGGCGGTATTTCTGAGCGAGGCGCTGTTCCTGGTCGTCGAGGGTGCGTGGCTGCCATTGGAGGCTGAGGGTTTGGGCCAGCCGGTCGGCGAGGCGGCTTTCAAACTGGTCCCAGTCGAGGGAGCGGCCGGCGAGGTCGCAGAGGCCGACGGCCGGCTGTTGAGGGAAGCGGTTTTCCATGAAGATCGAGCCGTGCTGGAGCATGGCTCGGTTGAGGCGTCGTTGGGCGCTGCCGACGACTTTGCCGCGGTCGCATCGGAGGTCGGTGGGATAGTCCCTGGCGAAGCAGAAGACGGGTCCGTGGGCCTGGCTTTGCCCGGCGGCTGAGCCCTGGCCGAAGTCGAGGTTCACGCCGTAGTCGCGGACGACCTCGATGACGGCCTGGTGGAATCGGCAGTAGGCCTGGGCGGCGCCGGCCTGGTATAGGTGGTGCTCGGCTGGGACGATCAGGCAGTAGGTGATTTCCTGGTCGTGGATGATCGCCCCCCCACCGGTGACGCGGCGGACCACGGGCATGTCCGCCAGCTCGGCGAACTGGCGGAGCGCCTGCTGGTAGTCCTGAAAATAGCCCAGGGAGAGGGTGGCGGGCGACCATCGGTAGAAGCGGAAGCGGGACCGCCCGTCGGCTGCGCATCGGGCGAGGAGGGCCTGATCGACAGCCATCTGGGTCGGGCCGTCGGCCACCATCCGTTCGTAGAAGATCGCCGTCGATTGCTCCATCAGTACTGCTCCGCGGGGTCAGATAACCGCGCCGCGTCAAGTTTTAGTGTGAATACGACACTGGGGCCAATATACGCCGGTATTTTTGAGACTATATCCGCGTTGGCTTTCAGCCAGATCGCAATCCAGCCGATCTACAAGCTGCAGGCAAATAGTATGCCGTGTTTGTGCCGAGGGATCAACTTGTTTGGCATCGTCCGATAAAGTCGGATACAATCATACGGAAATAAGGAAGATAGCAGAGAGGGAGCAGATAATGTGGACCATTCGTACGTTCTCGGTCGCCCCATTGATTCCGAACCGTCTGAAGCGGCTTCAGGAGTTGGCGTACAACCTCTGGTGGGCGTGGAACACGGACGCGATCGAGCTGTTTCGCCGGCTTGATTCGGAGTTGTGGGATCGGACGGGGCACAATCCGGTGGCCCTGCTGGGCGAGGTGGACCAGGAGAAGCTCAAGCAGGCCAGCGAGGATGAAGGGTTTCTGGCCCATCTGGACCGGGTGATATCGGATTTTGACGTGTACATGAACGAGCCGCGGTGGTACCAGAAGCACGGCGGCGTCGAGGGCTCGGCGGGCAACCCGGAGACTCAGATCGCGTACTTCAGCGCGGAGTTCGGGTTGACCGAGTGTCTGCCGGTTTACAGCGGCGGCTTGGGCATTTTGGCGGGGGATCACCTGAAGTCGGCGAGCGACCTTGGGTTGCCGCTGATGGGGGTGGGGATTCTGTACAGCCAGGGTTATTTCCGGCAGTATCTGAACCCGGACGGCTGGCAGCAGGAGGCGTATCCGAACTACGACTACGCCAATTCTCCGGCGGCGATCTACAACAATCCGGACGGAACGCCGTTCACGATTGAGTTGGAATTTCCGGACCGCAAAGTGACGGTGCAGGTCTGGCAGGTGAACGTGGGCCGGGTTCGGCTGTACCTGATGGACACGAATCTGGCGGCGAATCCGCCGGCGGACCGTGAGATCACGTCGCGGCTTTACGGCGGCGATCTGGAGATGCGGGTTCGGCAGGAGGTTCTGCTGGGGATCGGGGGCGTGCAGGTGCTGGACAAGCTGGGGTTGAAGCCGTCGGTGTACCACATGAACGAGGGGCACTCGGCGTTTCTGGCCCTGGAGCGGATCAACCAGCTCATGGAGCATCGGGGGTTGTCGTTTGACGAGGCCCGCGAGGCGACGATGCCGGGCAACGTGTTCACGACTCACACGCCGGTTCCGGCGGGCAACGACATGTTCCCGGCGGCCCTGATGGACAAATACTTCGTGCACTACTACCCGCGGCTTGGGTTGTCGCGCAAGCAGTTTCTGTCGTTGGGGCGGCAGCATCCGAAGGATGACAACGAGCCGTTCTCGATGACGGTGCTGGCGTTGCGGTTGGCGGCGCATCGCAACGGGGTGAGCCGTCTTCATGGCGAGGTGTCGCGTCAGATGTGGCAGCGGGTGTGGCCGGAGGTTCCGGTCAACGAGGTTCCGGTCAAGCACGTGACCAACGGCGTACACACAGCCAGTTGGACGAGCAAGGACATGGTCGAGCTGCTGGACCGGTATCTGGGCCCGAAGTGGCGCGACCACACGGACGACGTGTCGATCTGGGAGCGGATCAATCGGATTCCGGACTCGGAATTGTGGCGGACGCACGAGCGTCGCCGCGAGCGGCTGGTGGGGTTCGCCCGGCGTCAGCTTCGCCAGCAGCTTCTGAAGCGCGGGGCGACGAAGCTGGAGATTCAGCAGTCGGAAGAGGTGATGGACCCGGAGGCGTTGACGATCGGGTTCGCGCGGCGTTTCGCGACGTACAAGCGTGGGACGCTGCTGATGCGGGATCTCGACCGGTTGGCCCGGCTGTTGACGAATCCGGAGCGTCCGGTGCAGATCATTTTCGCGGGCAAGGCCCACCCGCGCGACACCGAGGGCAAGGAGTTGATCCGCCAGATCATCCACCTGGCGCGGCACGAGGAATTCCGCCGGAAGATCGTGTTCCTCGAAGACTACGACATGAACGTGGCGCGGTACATGGTTCAGGGGGTGGACGTGTGGCTGAACACGCCGCGTCGTCCGATGGAGGCTTCGGGCACGAGCGGGATGAAAGTTCCGTGCAACGGCGGGATCAACATGAGCGTTCTGGACGGCTGGTGGGTTGAGGGGTACCGGATCGACAACGGCTGGGCGGTCGGTTACGGCGAGGTCTACGAGGACTGGGAGTACCAGGACCGGGTCGAGTCGCAGTCGGTCTACGACGCGTTGGAGAAAGAGGTGGTGCCGCTGTTCTACGACCGGGGGCCGGACGGCCTGCCGCGCAAGTGGATCGAGCGGATGAAGAATTCGATGATGAGCGTGTGTCCGGCGTTCACGACACACCGGATGGTCCGCGAGTACGCGGAGAAGTTCTATTTGAACGCCGGGCGGTCGGTGTCGGCGATGACGGAGAACGACTACGCGAAGGCGATCGGCCTGTCGAAGTGGAAGCAGGAGCTGTACAAGTCCTGGCCGCAGATTCGGATCGAGAGCGTGGAGCAGTCGGAGCTGGACAGCCTGACGGTCGGAGGCGACCTGGAGGTTCGTGCGAGCGTGCGGCTGGGTTCGCTGAGGCCCGAGGACGTGGAGGTGCAGCTTTACACCGGGCAGCTCGACGGGCAGCGTCAGCTCGTACACGCCCAGGCGGTTCCGATGCGGTGCGAGCACTCGAACACGCAGACGCACCTGTACGCCGGGACGATACCGTGCCGGCGCAGCGGCATGCACGGGTTCGGCGTCCGGATTTTGCCCAAGCACCCGGACCTGGTTCACCCGTACGACCCGGGTCTGATCCTCTGGGCGTAACGGCGGCCCGGATCACTGACATACACGGCAAACGCAGGTTCCCTATCCACAGAGGGCCTGCGTTTTGCTATAATCGTCGCACCATGAGCAGCAGCGAACAGGCCAAACCGTCGGCAGGCGCGACCACCCCGGCCATGAAGCAGTACGCCGAGCAGAAGGCGCAGGTGGGCGACGCGATCCTGTTTTTCCGGATGGGGGATTTCTACGAGACGTTTTACGACGACGCCAAGACGGTGGCCAAGGCGCTGGGGCTGGCGCTGACGAGCCGCAACAAGGACGACAATCCGATCCCCCTGGCGGGAGTCCCCTACCACGCGGTGGACAACTACCTGGCGAGGCTGGTGCGGGCGGGATACAAGGTGGCGATTTCGGAGCAGATCGAGGATCCGAAGCTGGCCAAAGGGGTGGTCAAGCGGAAGGTGGTTCGGATCGTCACGCCGGGCACGCTGACGGAGCAGAATCTGCTCAACGAGCGCGAGGGGAATTACCTGGCGTGCTGCGCGTTGGGCGGGTCGGACGGGTCAGCGGCGGGCCTGGCGTGGATCGAGCTGTCGACGGGCGAGTTTCGGACGCTGCGACTGAGCCAGCCGGAGATCATCGACGAACTGGTGCGGATCCGGCCGGCGGAAGTGTTGCTGCCGGAATTGGAGATGGGCAACGCAGCGTCGGCATCGGCATCGTATCGGAAGCTGGTGCGGCAGATTCAGGAGACGTTGGATTGCGCGGTGACGCATCGGCCGGGATGGTGGTTCGATGCCTCGCAGGCGGCTGAGACGCTGCGCAAGCATTTCGCGGTGGCCGGGTTGGAAGGGTTCGGGTTTGAGCGCCAGGCCGATCAGGACGTGGCGGCGGCGGGCGCGATCGTTCAGTATCTGGATGAGACACAGAAGACGGCGTTGGGCCATATCCGCAACCTGACGCCGGTGCGGAGGACGCACTACCTGCAGCTCGATCAGACCACGATCCGTTCGCTGGAACTGGAGCGGACGATTCGCAGCGGCACGCGGGACGGGACGCTGCTGGACGTGATGGACCAGACGGGCACGGCGATGGGTTCGCGGCTGCTGCGGCAGTGGCTGTTGTTTCCGCTGAAGGAACTCGATCCGATCGTGATGCGGCAGGACGCGGTGGATCTGCTGCTTCAGCGGCCGGATTTGGTCCGTCAGTTGCGGTCATCGTTCAAGGAGTTCGCCGATCTGGAACGGATCGTGGCGCGGATCGGGACGGGCCGTGCCTCGCCGCGGGACCTGGCGGCGTTGGGCGAGACGCTGGGCAACCTTCCGAAGATCGTGGAGGTGCTTGAGCCGCTTCGGATCGTCGGTTCGCTGCTGGAACAGACCGTCGAGCGGTTCGAGGGTTTTGAGGAACTGGCCACACGGCTGGGCAAGGCGCTGGCGGATCAGCCGCCAGCGAACCTGCGGGACGGCGGCGTGATCGCCGACGGTTTCAACGAGGAGTTGGACCGTCTGCGGTCGATCAGCCGGGACGGGCAGAGCTGGCTGGCCCAGTTCCAGACCCGCGAGATCGAGCGGACGGGCATTCCGAGTCTGAAGGTCGGCTACAACCAGGTGTTCGGGTATTACATCGAGATCACGCACGCCCAGGCCCGCAAGGCGCCGGACGACTACGTGCGGCGGCAGACGCTCAAGAACGCGGAGCGGTACATCACGGACGAGCTCAAGCGGTACGAGGAGGAGCAGCTCACGGCCCAGCAGCGGTCGCTGGACCTGGAGACGCGGCTGTTCGAGGAGCTGCGGCGCGGCGTGGCGGAGCACATCGATCGCGTGCAGCGTTGCGCAGCGGCGGTGGCGCAACTTGACGTGCTGGTCTGTTTCGCGTACGTCGCGTCGATGCGCGGGTACTGCCGGCCGGAGATCATCACCGAGCCGATCCTCAAGATCGTCCAGGGTCGGCATCCGGTGCTGGACGTGACGCTGGCGGAGAAGTTCGTGGCCAACGATACGGACCTGTGCTCGGACCGGCACGCGATGATGATCATCACGGGGCCGAACATGGCGGGCAAGAGCACGTACATCCGGCAGGTGGCCCTGCTGACGCTGCTGGCGCAGACCGGTTCGTTCGTACCGGCCAAGCTGGCGACGGTGGGATTGTGCGATCGGATTTTCACGCGGGTCGGGGCGTCGGACGAGCTGACGCGCGGGCAGTCGACGTTCATGGTGGAGATGACCGAGGCGGCGAACATCGTGAACAACGCGACGCGGCACTCGCTGGTGATTCTGGACGAGATCGGCCGCGGGACGAGCACGTACGACGGGCTGTCGCTGGCGTGGGCGATCGCCGAGCACCTGGCCGGCAGCGCGAAGCCGCGGACGCTGTTCGCGACGCACTATCACGAGTTGACGGAGCTGGAGCAGCTCATCGATGGGGTGCGGAACTACAACATCCTGGTCCGGGAGTGGCACGACGAGATCATCTTTTTGCACCGGATCGCCCGGGGCGGGACGGACAAGAGCTACGGCATCCACGTGGCGCGGCTGGCCGGGCTGCCGAAGGAGGTGATCGGCCGGGCGCGGGTGATTCTGGGCGAGTTGGAGCGGGCGTTTTCGCGGGAGCTGAAGACCTCGGACCTGGCGGAGCGCAAGCCGGAGCAGGAGCTTTTCGACCTGCCGCACGACTCGGTGGCGGCGGAGCTGCGCGAGATGGAGATCGAGAAGATCACGCCGCTTGAGGCCCTGCAGATTCTCCAGGACCTCAAGAACCGGGTTTCGGGCGCGTAACGACAAGCGGGTGGACAGCCGCCATTTTGAAAGGAGCCCCCATGTTTCAGGAGTTCTTTCTCGAAGGTTTCGGCTGGATGCTGGCGAGTTTCGTGTTGCTGCTGGTGATCGCTCTGGCAACGTATTACTTCCAGCAGTCGCCGTGGTCCAAGAAGTTCCTGGCCTACGCTCCGCCGATCATGCTGGTGCTGCTGGCGGTCAACTACTTTGTGGTGACCGATCGCGAGGACATTCGCAACAAGGTCAAGATCGGCGTGCAGGCGTGTCGCGACGGAAACGCCGACGCGCTGCGGCCGATCATCGCTTCGAGTTTCAGTACGGAGGGGCTCGACCGTGACGCCTTGATCGCCATCGCCCGCGAGGTCTTCCAGCACGTGAAGCTCCAGAGCGTCTGGGTAACCGACGTGCAGATCGACGTGCCGGAGGCCAGACTCGCCGCGCTGAGCGAACTGGCAACAACGGGCGGGCCGCAGGGCGCGGTCAAGTCCGACTGGCAACTGATCTTCACGGAAGAAGCCGACGGCTGGAAGATCAGTTCGGTCAAGCCGATCAGCATCAACAACGTGCCGTACGAGAAGCTGCTCGAGGTGGTCGGCGAGGCCAAGCACTTCTAATTTCAGCGGCCGCTATGCCTGGCCGCCACGGTAGCGGACCACGACCAGCGTGGTGTCGTCACTTTGCGGGGCCAGGCCGACGAACCGGCGGACGTCCCAGAGGATGTTTTCGGCCATGGCTTGGACTCTGAGCTTGGCGAACTTACGAATGGACCGGCGGAAGCGGTCGAGGCCGAACTGCTCGTGGTCGAAGTTCATCGCCTCGATGATGCCATCGGTGTAGAGGACCAGGGCGTCGCCCTCGCGGAGGCGGATCTGCCGCGATTCGAATTTGGCGTTCTCGAAGATGCCGACCACCGGTCCGGTGACCTGGAGCGGCTCGATGCGTCCGCGGCGGACCAGAAACGGCGGGTTGTGGCCGGCGTCGAGGTATTCGAGCACGCCGGTCTGGGGGTCGATCACGCCGAAGAAGACGGTGGCGAATTCGCCGGTGAGAGTGTCGCGGACGAAGACGCGGTTGGTCTCCTCGATGATCTCCCGCGCGGTCCTTCCGCTGGAGCAGTGGACTCGCAGGGCCGATCGGAGCGAAGCCATCTGGAGGGAGGCGGGCATGCCCTTGCCGGCGATGTCGGCGATGGCGACGGCGGTCCGGCCGTCGGCCATGCGGATGAAGTCGTAGAAATCGCCGCCGATCTCGTAGGTCGGTTCGTAGATCATGCCGATGGCCAGGTTGGGCACGCGCGGGGCCGACTGGGGCAGCATGCGCCGCTGGACCTCGCCGGCGAGTTTCATCTGGCGGTCCATCATCTCGGCGCGATGGGCCTCCATGTGGAGTTCGGCGTTGATGACGGCGGAGGCGGCCTGCGAGGCGATGGCCTTGAGGGCCTCGATTTCGAAGCGGTCGAACCTGTGTCGTGTGGCGGTGTAGACGTGGATGACTCCGACGGCCTGTCCGCGATAGATCATGCCGACGGCCAGGCCGCTGGCCAGACCTTCGCGGCGGGCCTCGCGTTTGTAGATCACGCGCGGGTCGCGGGCCATGCTGATGATCTGGACCGGTTCGCCCTTGAGGGCGGCCTGGTCAATCTGAGAGAGTTCGAGGCGGACCGGGCCCTTGTGCAGGTACTCCTTGGAGAGGTTGGCCACGGCGCGGATCTGCAGTTCGCGGGTGTCGTTGTTGTAGGTGCGGATCGAGCAGGCGCGGACGTTCATGAGGGCCACGACCTGGGCGGCGGTGATCTGGAGGATTTCGTTGAGGTCGGCCCGCCCGGCGAACATCGAGGCCACGGCGTGGACCATGCCGAGTTCGCGGACGCGGCGTTTGAGTTCGTACTCGCGGTGGGAAGACTGGGCCAGGGCGGTGGCCAGCGAGTGGAGGAATCGGATGGCGGCCTCCAACTGCCGGCCGTCCATTTTGACGGTGTGGTCGAGCAGGCGGTCGAGTTCCGCGCGTCCGACGCCGGCGAGTTTGGCCATCCGCGCTTTGGACGGGTCGGTTTCGCAGGAGTTGGGATTGCCGCAGACCACGATGGTGGCCAGGCGGTGGCCGTCGACCACGATCGGGGCGGCGTACTGGTCGACGCCAACGAAGCATTGGCTGCGATGATCGGAGTCGTTGGAGGCGACCTGACGGGCCTTGTCGACGGCGCTCACGAGGCAGCGGCGATGCTTGCCGCGTTCCCGCTCGAACATCAGCCGACAGATGCGGTTGCCGAACGAGGGTCTGGTGAGGATCTTGCCGTCGCGGCGGCAAAGCATGACGGACATGCCGGTCATGGCGGCGAAGCCGTCCTGAAGCCGCTGGAGCACGTCCAGATCGATCAGGTTTTCGAGGCGCACCTGCTCGGTTTGGGATTCCGCGGCCTTGTTGGCGGCCGGCGGGGTTGGCGGTTTGCCGGAGTTGGGCTTGCTCCTGGATGGCGATTTCATGTGGAGATCACCTGTTCGTCAAGGGGGGCGAAGTCGCCGCGGCGGTACTTGTGCCAGGCCAGTCCGGCGACCATGGCGGCGTTGTCAGTGCACATGGAACGGTCGGCGAGGACCAGGCGAAGGCCTTCGTTTTGGCACCGTTCGGCCATCCGTCGGCGCAGGTAGCTGTTGGCGGCCACGCCGCCGCCGACCAGCAGCGTTTCGGCTCGTCTGCGCCGGCAGGCGAGGACCGATTTGTCGATCAGGACGTCGACCACGGCGGCCTGGAACGAGGCGGCGACGTCGGCTTTCTGGCAGTCCGAAAGATGCGAGGCGTCGGGGCGTTCGAGGCGTTTGCCTCGGACGTGATAGAGCACAGCGGTCTTGAGGCCGCTGAACGAGAAATCGAGCGACTCGCGGTCCAGGTATATCCGCGGGAAATCGATGGCGGCTGGATCGCCCTGTCGGGCCAGCTTGTCGATGGCCGGGCCGCCGGGATAGGGCAGGCCGAGGATGGTGGCGACCTTGTCGAAGGCTTCGCCGGCGGCGTCGTCCTGGGTGCGGCCGAGGAGTTCGAGCTGCAGCGGCGTTTGGAGGTGAAACAGGCTGGTGTGGCCGCCCGAGACAATCAGGGCGACGGCGGGCATCTCGGGCTGTTCGGCGCTGAGAATCGCGCCGTAGGCGTGGGCGTGCAGGTGGTTGACGGCGATCAGCGGCTTGCCGACCGACCAGGCATAGGTTTTGGCGGCGGTGAATCCGATCAGCAGACAGCCGACGAGGCCCGGGCTGTTGACGCCGGCGACGGCGGCGATCTCGGGCAAGGCGACCGCGGCCCGCTCGAGGGCTTCGCCGACGATCAGGTTGACCCGTTCGAGGTGGGCCCGCGAGGCGATCTCGGGCACGACGCCGCGAAACTTGGCGTGCAGGTCGTCCTGCGAGGCGACGACGGAACTGAGCACATCGCGGCCGTCGGCGACGAGGGACGCGGCGGTTTCGTCGCAACTGGATTCGATGCCGAGGATGATGTCGCGCTGGGACACGTTCAGGACGCTTTCTCCGCCGGAGCGGTGGTGGCGGCTGGAGTCGTTGCCGGAGCGAGCTGAGCCCGCAGCAGTTCCAGAGCCCGCTGGAGCTGCCGGTCGATCAGTACGGGGACGGGCGGGCGCTCGGCGGTCTCCTCGCCGTTGGGTTCGCCGGTGTAAAGGACATCCGCCTGCGCCCGCGCTTGCTGCAGTTCGATCAGTTCGGGTCCGGTCAGGCGGATTTCGATCGCCGGGTCCACACCCCACTCATCGGAATTGGCCCGGCGGTGGATGTTGCGTCCGCTGGGCAGATAGTAGTAGGCGGTGGTCAGCTTCAGAGCGCCCTGGCCGCCGTCGAGGGGAAAGACGCTCTGGACGCTGCCCTTGCCGAAGGTCCGCACGCCGATGAGGGTCGCACGGTGATGGTCCTTGAGGGCCCCGGCGACGATCTCGGCGGCGCTAGCGCTGTACTGGTTGACGAGCACGACCATGGGGACGGGCGGGAAGGTGTTTTCCGAACTGGCGTTAAGGACCATGGGTTTGGCCCACTTGCCCTTGGTCGAGACGATGGGCCCCTCGTCGATGAAGTAGTTGGCGATGTCCACGGCCGACTGGAGCAGCCCGCCGGGATTGAATCGCAGATCGATGATGAGGGCCTTGATCGGTTCGGACCGAAGCTTGACCAGGACATCGGCGAGTTCGTGCGGCGTCTCCTCGGTGAAGCTGGTCACGCGGACGTAGCCGATTCCCTGGTCCGGGTCGATTCGGTAGTCCCAGCCGCCGTCCGGCGACCGGACGTAGCCCTTGACGCTGTGGATTCGCACCTCGGCCCGCTGGAGAGTGAGCCGTTCGGTGGTCTCGGTCAGTTCGTGTTCCACCTCGATCACAACGGTGGTGCCCGGCTGGCCGCGGAGCCTGGCCGCCGCGTCGAAGAGGGACATGGTCTTGGTGGGCTCGCCGTCAATGCCCATGATCCGGTCACCGGGCAGGATGCCCGCCTTGTAGGCCGGCGAATTCTCGACCGGACTGATGACCTTGAGGATTCCGTTTTCGACGGTCAGGAAGATGCCGATGCCGGGCACCATGCCGGAGGTCTGCTGGTTGAAGGTCTCCAGTTCGTCGGGCGGAATGTAGCGGCTGAAGGGATCCAGCCCCTGGACCATGCCCTGAACCGCCCCTTCGAGCAGTTGCTCGTCCTGGACGTCCTCGACATAGTTCTTGTGGATCTGAGCCCGGATGTCGGCCAGGGGAGCGAAGACGTTGTAGAAGGAGCGGTGGCGCATGACGGTATCCGGTGCGTGCCAGAGCAGAAGCACGAACAGGAAGACGGCGAGAATCCACACCAGATTGCGATGGCTCATACATACCTCATCGAAACTCTCCGCTAGCCGCCCGGCTCCGGCCCGGCGAGAAACGTCTGAAAACAGCATTCTAATTCTATCATCCAGCCGGTCAAAGCAAAACCTGCCGGCCTCGAATCCGATTGGCCGCCTAACGGCTGCGCCCCAGCGAGCGCGGCGAGCGGGGCGTCTTGATTTTTCCCGGGCGGCGGTTATACTTAAAAACTGTAACGCGGGGGATTTAAGTCGTCATGGTTCGATGTACTGGGGGGTCGCGGACCATGCCAGCCAAACGTCCGATTGAGCCGATTTCGTTTGAGGTGCGGCGGCCTTATTCCGTCGGATGCCGGTGCCGCGCGCCGCCCGGGCGGTTCTTCCTTTGCACGGATGCAGGCCCTGAATTTCACCAAAGGATGGGATCTACACGAAAGGGGTTGACCCATGAAGATAAGGACAATCGTCATTCTGTCAACAGCCGTGAGCCTGCTTGCGGCGGTGAGTCCGGCCGCCGCAGACATCGTTCCGATGACCTACGTCGACCCGATTGACTTCGTTCCGGACCAGAAGCTGGTCGAACGGGACGGCGTGAGCATACCGTTCGACTATGAGCACGACAACCCGGCGGTCGCGCCCGAAGGGCCGTACTCGCTGACGGAGTTCGAGATGCTGGCCGATCAGGGGCTGATTTCGGACGTCACCCTCTGCATCAGAATTCAATGCATCAACCGGCCGGGCGAACTGGTCCGGGTGATGGTCGACCCGGTGACCGACATGGGGTTCACCAACATTGGAACAATGACCACCAACGGCCTGCACTGCTTCGACCTGCAGGACGCGTTCGGGCCCGCCGGCGGATTGGGGGAGGACCTGCCGGTCCGTCTTACCGTCGAAGGACCCGGTCCCGACAATGAATGCTGGGTTGAGGAATCGCAGCTTTCGGTCAGCATCGTTCCCGCCCCCACGGCGGTCATGCTCGGGGCAATCGGGTTCGCCGCGGTCGCCCGACTTCGCAGGCGACTGGCCTGATCGCGAATTGTGATCGTGAGTTTTGATGGCAGGTCCGCGACACCTTCGACCAGAGTCGGAGGTGTCGTTTTTGCGCCCGCCGTTGCCGCCGTGCAACCGCTTGTTCGCGGCGCCGCAAATAGTTGCTGGACAAGACCATCTCGCCTGCTAGAATGGGTAATTTGTATTCCAGCGAACGCGACTAAGGAGGAAATGAACGCATGTATGGTGTCCACCCGCTTCGACTGACCGCCTGTGTGGCCGTGTGTCTGGCCGCTTCGATTCTGATCTCCGGCTGCGGCTCCGGCAAGTCCAAGCGCCGCTACGACACCCGTGACGGCGTGGTGGAGGCCGTCGATCCGGCGACCCGGCGCGTGACCATGACCACGTTCGTGCCCAAGCTCGGGCGCACGATCAAGATCACGGGCCAACTCGCCGAGGATGCGGAGATTTACATCGACGGCAAGCTTGCCGATCTGAGCCAGATCGAACTGAATGACCGTGTCAGGGTTTACGGATACAAGGAAGGCGACGAGATCATGGCCACCAAGGTGGAGATCCTGCGGACGGAGGGCGGCTCGGAGGCCGCCACCGTGCAGAAACCGGCGGCCGAGACTCAACCCGGCACGCCGTAGCCCGGCCCGACGGATCGGATCCGGCCTCGGACCCGTCCGTCGGCAGACCGCCAGGGAACCGACCTCTGCGGCAGTCACCAATCCTGCGGTCCGGATTAATGGTTTCGCCCTTCCCGCGTCGATGAATCATGGTGGTGCGGTCGGATTCTGCCTATGTCGTCCAATAAGTACATCCGCGATATTTGGGTCCAGGTCATGCTGGTCGCCATTCTGGCGGCCTTTGGGGCTCTGATCGGCCGCATCGTCCAGATCAACCTCTCGCAGGGTCCGACCCTGACCGCGAAGGCCAACCGGCAGCACACGGCGTGGCGGCCGATCCTGGCTCAGCGGGGGGCGATGTACGACCGGCGCGGGCGGCTTCTGGCGGGCACCTGTCTGACGCCGAGCCTCTTTGCCGACCCGTCGATGATCCGGAACAGCGTGGAGGCGGCCAGCCTGGCGGGCAACCTCGTTCAGAAGGACCCGATCACGCTGTACCAGCAGCTTGTCGCCGATCCGAATTCGCAGTTCCTGTGGTTGGCCCGCGATCTGCCGCAGAGCGTGGCGGACGTCTTCTACAGCATTCCCGCGAAAGAGCGGCGCGGCTTGGACATCCGGCGGGAGCCCAAGCGGATCTACCCGGCCGGCAAGCTCGCCGGGCACATTTTGGGCGCGGTCTCGATCGACGATCGGGGCCTGGAAGGCTTGGAGCTCAAGTACAACGCCGTGCTGGCCGGGCACGGCGGGTCTGAACGGTTCATCCGGGATGCCGCGGGCCGGCGGATCTGGCTGCTGTCAGACCAGTACCAGGCCGCCCGAAACGGGCAGAACCTGATCCTTACGATCGACGCGGTGATCCAGGAGTTGACGGAGAAGGCCCTGGAGGCCACGTGTACCAAGTACAAGCCGGAATCAGGGGTTGCGATTGTCATGGACCCGACCAGCGGCGAGGTGCTGGCCTGGGCCTGCTGGCCGTTCGTAAACCCCAATGACTTCGGCAGCTATCCGATCGACGCGAGACGCAACCGGGCCATCATCGACCCCTTCGAACCGGGCAGCATCTTCAAGCCGTTTGTCGCGGTGGCGGCGCTGAAGCACAAGGTGACGCGGCCGGGCGAGAGGATCTTCTGCCACAACGGGGCGTACACGATCGGCGGGCGTGTTTTGCACGACCATCACGGATATGGGGACCTGACGTTCGAGGAGATCGTGATCTTCTCCAGCAACATCGGCATGGGTATTCTGGGCCAGCGGATGGGCAACGATGCGCTGTACGAGGCGGTGACGGCGTTCGGCTTCGGCAAACCGACCGGAGTCGACCTGCCGGGCGAAAACGGCGGGATCGTCCGGCCGCGGCATACGTGGAACGACTACAGCACCACCAGCATCCCGATGGGCCAGGAGGTCGCCGGGACCGCCCTGCAGTTGCTGACCGCATTCGCCGGACTGGCCAACGCGGGCATGGTGCCCCGCCCGCGGCTGGTGCGGGCGGTGATCGACGACTCGGGTCAGGTGATCCATGACAACAGCCAGCCGCAGTTCATCGGCCGGGCGGCCGAGCCGCAGCACGCCCGCAAAATGATCGAGATTCTGGCCCGGGTGATCGCTGAAGGGACGGGTAAACGGGGCAATGTTCCCGGCTATCAGGTCTTTGGAAAAACCGGGACCGCCCAAGTCGCCCGAAGCGACGGCCGCGGGTACAAACCTCGAGCGTACGTGGCCAGTTTCCTGGGCGGAGCTCCCGCTCCGGCCCCAAAGCTGGTGTGCCTGGTCTCGATCCGCGAGCCGGACCCCCGAGTCGGCCATTTCGGCGGCACGGTGGCCGCCCCAGCGGTCAAGGAAATCCTCGAAAAGACAGTCAAGTACCTTAACATCCCGCCCGTGGAGACCGGTGAGCCCGCGGAGGCGATTCCGATCCGGGCGGCGACGGAATAGAATCTCAGGCAGACCCATGCAAGAGACGGATGCGAACAGAGCGGTCAAACCCGTGCCGGTTGCCTCATCAGCGGAGCTTCTGGCTCGCGCCTTGTCGGCTGAGGACGGCGGTGGCGTGCCCGATTTCCCGGTCCGCGGGATCGCCTGCGATTCGCGCGAGGTGGGGCCGGGCTATGTTTTCGTAGCGGTCTGCGGAACCAAGACCGACGGAGCCGCGTACGCCCGCCAGGCAGTGGCGGCTGGGGCGCAACTGGTTATCAGCCATCGGGTTATCGAGGATCTGGGCTGTCCGCAGATCGTATTGGACGATCCGCGGGCGGCGGTGGCGAAACTGGCGGCGGCGTATTACGGGCTGGACCGCATCCTGGGCCGGGAGGTCAAGCTGGTCGGCGTGACCGGCACTAACGGCAAGACGACGGTCACGTACATTTTTCAGCACATCTGCCGGGCCGCGGGCTTGCCTTGCGCGCGGATGGGAACGATTGAGTACGACCTGCTGACTGAGACGGTGACGGCCAGCCACACCACGCCGGGACCGGTGGAGGTCTGCCGGCTGGTCCGGCAGGCAGTGGATAACGGGGCAAAACTCGCGGTCATGGAGGTGTCCAGCCATGCCCTGGCTCAGGCCCGCGTGGCGGGTCTGAGCTTCGCCACGGGGGTTTTTACCAACATCAGCGGCGATCACCTGGATTACCACAAGACTATGGAGGCCTATCTGACGGCCAAGGGGAGGCTATTCGAGGGGCTGGGAGCGAACGGGGCGGCGGTGGTCAATCGGGACGATCCGAACGGGGCCAGGCTCCTCGGGTTGACGAGGGCCCGTCCGATCGGCTATGGGATCGAAACGAAAGGTACGGAGCTTTGGGCGGAGATCCGCGAAATGTCCAGTCAGCGCACGGCGTTTGATGTACATTTCGGACAAATGGTTCAGACAGCGGCAATGCCGTTTATCGGCAGGCACAACGTTTATAACGCTCTGGCCGCGCTGGGCGCGGCGATTTCAGTCGGTATCGAGCCCGGAGAGGCGATTTTGGCTCTGGAAAGCCTTCCGCCGGTACCGGGTCGGCTAGAGCGGGTGGCGCATCGCGGCGGGTTTGACGTTTTTGTGGACTACGCTCACACGGATGACGGGTTGGAGAACGTGATGCGGGCCCTTCGTCCGATCACCCGGGGGCGATTGATCGTGGTGTTCGGCTGCGGCGGCGACCGCGACCGGACCAAGCGGCCGCGGATGGCGGCGGTGGCCGAGCGGCTGGGCGATCTGGTGGTGGTGACGTCGGACAATCCGCGGACCGAGGATCCGGCGGCGATTATCGATGATATCCTTAAAGGCTTTTCCACCAGTGGCTTAGCCAAGACGCAGGTGGAGTCGGATCGGACGTTGGCGATCCGGGCGGCGTTGACCGCGGCCCAGCCGGGTGACGTGGTGCTGATCGCGGGCAAGGGCCACGAGGACTACCAGATCGTCGGAACGGTCAAGCACCCGTTCGACGACCGGGTCAAGGCGGCTGCGGTGCTGGGGGAACTGGGGCATGGCGGGTAGATCATGAAACGGTTGTTCCTCAACGAGATACGCGAGTGCATCGGCGGGCATGGGATCGGCGAACCGGACGGTTCGGCGGCGGCGGCGGGCGTGTCGATCGACAGCCGCAACGTGGCTGAGGGAGATATCTTCTTCGCCATTCGCGGGGAGCGGTTCGATGGACATCAGTTTGTGGCGGCTGCATTCGAATGCGGGGCGGCGGGCGCGGTGGTGGAGCGGTTGCCGGACGACGTACCGGCGGATCGGCGGAACCGGGTGCTGCGGGTGGATGACACGGTGCGGGCGTTGGGTCGGCTGGCGGCGTGTTATCGCAAGGGCCTCAGCGGTACGGTGATCGCGGTGACCGGATCGAACGGCAAGACGACGACGCGGGACATGATCCACCACGTTTTGAGCAAGCACTTGGCGGGCAAGCGGTCGATCAAGAGTTACAATAATCATATCGGAGTTCCGCTGACATTGCTGGATGCGGAGCCGGGTGAGGATTTCCTGGTGGTCGAGGCGGGCAGCAATCATCCCGGCGAGATCGACTATCTTGGGGGCATCATTCGGCCGGACATTGCGGTGATCACGCAGGTGGCTGAGACGCACCTGGAGGGGTTTGGCACGATTGAGCACGTGGCGGCGGAGAAGGCGAGTCTGGCCAAGCACGTGACGGCGGGCGGTGCGGTGGTGGTCAACGGGGACCGGGAGATGCTGCTGCGGCTGATTGAGCCGCCGAGCCGGGCGGTGGTGGTGAAGTTCGGGCAGTCGGAGCACAACGACCTTCGGCTGACGGGAGTGAAGGCGGGGTTTGACGAGGCGCGGTTCTCGGTGAACGATCGCTTTGCGTTTCGGCTTCCGGCGCCGGGCCGGCACAACGCGTTTAACGCGGTGGCGGCGATCGCGGTGGCGCGTCGGATGGGGCTGGAGATGGACCAGATCGCCACGGCGCTGGAGGATTTCCGGCTGCCGTCGATGCGGCTTGAGGTGCTGAGGCTGCCGGACCTGACGGTGGTGAACGACGCGTATAACGCCAACCCGACTTCAATGGCTTCGGCCCTTGAGACGCTGGGGTCGCTGGACGGCAGCGGGCGGGTGGTATTTTTCTGCGGCGACATGCGGGAGCTGGGACCGGGATCGGAGCGGTTTCACCGCGAGTTGGGCCAGCGGATCGCCGCCGGTCGAGTGAACGTGCTGGTGACGGTGGGGAGCGAGACGCGGGCGACCGCGGATGAGGCGATGCGATCGGGTCTGAGATCGGATCAGGTGAGTCATTTTGCCAACAGTTCGGAGGCGGCGGAGGCGGCGGATCGGATCGTCCGCGAGGGCGATACGGTGCTGCTGAAGGGTTCGCGATCGATCGGGCTGGAGGCGGTGGCGGAACGGTTGAAACGGCTGAGGCAGGGATAAGCGGAGTAAGGGTCGTGCTGTATTATCTGCTGGATTGGTATTTCGATCGTCCGCTGGCGTACCAGAACGTGCTGTTCCGGTCGACGCTGGCGCTGCTGACGGCGTTTGCGGTGTCGGTACTGGTGGGACCGTACGTGATCCGGACGCTGCGCCGGCTGAAGATCGGCGACCGGCCGGAGTTCTACAACGAGGACGTGAACCGGCTGATGCAGATGAAGGGCGACACGCCGACGATGGGCGGGGTGATTATCCTGGCGGGGATTTTCGTTGGCACGCTGCTGTGGGTGGAGCTGGGCAACTTCTACGTGGGAATGGGGTTATTCTGTCTGGGATGGCTGGGCATTCTGGGCGCAGCGGACGACTATCTGAAGCTGACCAGCGCGCGTCGCGGCGGCGGTCGCGACGGGTTGAAGTTCTGGGAGAAGATGGTGTTCCAGGTGGGGTTGGCGGTGATTCTGGCGATCTACGTGTTCCGGCACGGCGTGGACAACTGGCCAGCGGAGCTGGGAGCGGGGCCGTACAGCCAGATGATTTTGCCGTTCTACAAGTACGGTCTGTCGCTGCCGATCGGGGTGTTCGCGGCGATCGCGGTGGTGGTGATTACCGGGACGAGCAACGCGGTGAACCTGACGGACGGGATGGACGGGTTGGCGGCTGGGTGCATGGGCATCGTGGGGTTCGTGTTCATGCTGTTGACGTTCGCGACAGGCACGGGCGAATGGTCGGAGTATCTGCTGCTGCCGCTGATTATCAATGCGGACGAGCTGTCGGTGATCTGCGGAGCGTTGGTGGGGTCGTGTCTGGGGTTTTTATGGTTCAACGCGCATCCCGCGCAGGTGTTCATGGGCGATACGGGTTCGCTGGCGATGGGCGGGTTCATCGGGTACGTGGCGGTGGTCACGCGGCAGGAGCTGATGCTGCTGATCGTGGGCGGGATATTCGTGATCGAGGCGATGAGCGTGATCCTGCAGGTTGGATATTACAAGTCGACGGGGGGCAAGCGTCTGTTCCGGATGGCGCCGATTCATCATCACTTCCACCTGAAAGGCTGGCCGGAGACGAAGGTGGTGATCCGGTTCTGGCTGCTGGCGGCGATGTTGGCGGCGTTCTCGATCCTGACGGTGAAGTTGCGATAGCGATCGGCGGGCGGTAGACTCGGAGGCAAGGAGCGGACAATCGATGGCGAATGGAATTGCCGTGGAACAGATCGAGTCGGGGCAGTCGGGCAGCGCCGGGGCGTACGGCGTGTGGCTGAAGATGGCGGCGCTGGGGCTGATGTGTCTTGGGGTGGTGATGATCTACTCGGCGGGCAGTCGGGTGGACCGCGAGCCGCAGTGGTTCATGCGGTTGTCGGACCCGGCGAGCAAACAGCTCATGTTCGCCATGGTGGCGTTCGTGGTTCTGCTGTTCATGGCGGACATGGACTACGGGCGGTTCCGATACGGCGGGAGCGTGGTGCGGTGGCCGGGGACATACCTGCTGCTGGCGGCGGTTCTGCTGCTGGGGTTGGTGTACGTTCCGGTGGTCGGGCAGGAGGTCAACGGGGCGCGGCGGTGGATTCGGCTTGGGCCGGTGACGTTTCAGCCGTCGGAGTTCGCCAAGTACGTTCTGGTGGTGTTTCTGGCGGGGGTGCTGGCGCATGCGCGCTATCCGCGGCGGAAGTTCCTGATCGGGCTGTTGCCGTTGTGCGCGGCGATCGGTCTGCTGTGCGGATTGGTGGTGGTCGAGGATCTGGGGACGGCGGCGTTGATGGCGTTGGTGGCGGCGATGCTGCTGGTGGCGGGCGGGGCGAGGCTTTGGCAGATGCTGATTCTGGCGTTGCCGGGGGTGGCGGGGTTTGTGTACATGGTCATCAAGACGCCCTACCGCGTGGAGCGGATCACGTCGTTCATGGACATCTGGAAGGATCCGCAGGGCTCGGGATATCACGCGATCCAGTCGCTGGTGGCGATCGGAAACGGATCGTGGTGGGGTGTGGGGCTTGGCAAGGGGATTCAGAAATACGGGTTTTTGCCGGAAGATACGACAGATTTCATTTTCTCGATCATCTGCGAGGAAGTGGGATTGGCCGGCGCACTGCTGGTGATGGGTTTAATTGCGGCGATCGTGTGGTCGGGCCTGGCGGTCTACCGGCGATGCGGTGACGATTTCGGCAAGTTGCTGACGTTCGGCGTGGTGGCGACGATCGGGCTACAGGCGGCGATCAACATCGCGGTGGCGACGGTGTCGGTGCCGACGAAGGGGATCGCGCTGCCGTTCGTGTCGGCGGGCGGCAGCGGGCTGATCGTGGCGGCGGCGGCGTTGGGATTGGTATGCTCGGTGGCGCAGAAACCGAAAACTTAGCACGCGGAGGGGACAGGAGAAAAGAGAGAAAGATATGCTTCGACGCTGTGGGCGCCAGATCGGGACTGCTGGTGGAATACTCGGGAGCGGGGAATGACGCGAGTGTTGTTGGCCGGCGGCGGGACCGGCGGGCATTTGTATCCGGGATTGGCGGTGGCGGCGGCGATGCGCCGGATGGCGCCGGAGGTGCAGGTGTACTTCGCCGCGACGACGCGGCCGATCGACCACCAGGTGCTCGCCGATCATGAGTGGCTGAACGTGGTGACGCAGTCGGTGGCGCCGTTTTCGTCGCAGCCGATGGGCGCGGCGCGGTTCGTCAAGCATCTGGTGCGGAGCTATCGTCACATCGGACGGCTGATCCGGGAGCAGAGGATCGAGGCGGTGTTGGGATTGGGCGGGTTCGGTTCGTCGGCGGCGATGGCGGCGGCGCGTCGCCTTGGCGTGCGCCGGGCGATTTTGAATCCGGATGCGGTGCCGGGCAAGGCGAACCAGCTTTTTGGGCGATGGTCGGACGAGGTATTCGCCCAGTGGGAGGTGACGCGCGGGTATTTTCGTCGGCCGGTGCGGGTGGTCGGCTGCCCGATCCGTCCGGAGATCAAGGCGCTGGCGGCGCGCGGGCGGCGGTCGCTGTATGAGGACGGGCTGCGGGCGTTCGGGCTGGAAAAGGGGTTGTTGACGGTGGTGGTCTGGGGCGGATCGACCGGAGCGAGGAGCATCAACCGGTCGGTGGCGAAGGTGCTGACCGAAGCCGGAGGGCTGCCGGAGAACGTGCAGATCGTCCACATGACGGGGCAGGCGGACTATCCGGAGATGCGGGAGTTCTATCGCGGTAACGTGCGTCAGCGGCACAGCGTGGTGGTGTACATCGAGCGGCCGGAGTTGGCGCTGGCGGTGGCGGACGTGGTGGTCGGGCGCTCGGGAGCGGTGGCGCTGGCGGAGATCGCGGCGCTGGGCGTACCGTCGATCCTGATGCCGTATCCGTATCACAAGGATCAGCATCAACGGGCCAACGCGCTGGTGCTGGCGGAGGCCGGCGGTGCGATTCTGATCGACGATAACGGGCAGGCGGGCCAAGCGACGGCGGAGGCGCTGGGGGCGGCGATGCGGTCGGTGCTGACCGATGACCGGCGGCGCGAGGCGATGTCGGAGGCGATGACGGGCATAGCGAAGCTCGATGCGGATGAGGAGGTGGCGCGATGGATGTTGGGCGGGAACGATTCGGCGGGGTAGTCGAGTGGCCGGGCGGGCGGCTTGATATGACCGGCCGGACGCTGGTGATGGCGGTGTTGAACGTGACGCCGGATTCGTTCAGCGACGGCGGGCGGTTCGCCGATTCGGAGCGGGCGGTGCGGCACGGACTGGAACTGGCTGAGGGCGGCGCGGACGTTCTGGACGTGGGCGGGCAATCGACGCGGCCGGGGTCCGAGCCGGCGGGCGCCGAGGCGGAGGCTGAGCGGGTAGTCCCGGTGATCCGCGAGCTGGCCAAGTGGGTGTCGGTACCGATCAGCATCGATACGACCGAGTCGGCGGTGGCGGAGGCGGCGTTGGAGGCTGGGGCGTCGATCATCAACGACATCAGCGCGCTGCGGTTCGATCCGCAGATGGCGTCATTGGCGGCGGATCGCGAGGTCCCGGTGGTGCTGATGCACATGCAGGGGACGCCGGCGACGATGCAGATCGCGCCGCACTACGAGGACGTGCGGGGCGAGGTCAAGGCGTTTCTGCTGGAGCGGATGCAGTACGCTGCGAGTCAAGGCGTCGATCCGCAGCGGATCATCCTGGACGTCGGCATCGGGTTCGGCAAGCGGCTGGAGCACAATCTGGACCTGCTGGCCCACATCGACGATTTCTTCGAGTTGGGCCGGCCGGTGCTGGTGGGTCATTCGCGCAAGGGGTTTCTGGGGCATCTGCTGGAGATCGAGGTCACGGAGCGCGACGCGGCGAGCCTGGCGGTTTCGGCGTACCTGGCGGGCAAAGGGGTGCATATCGTGCGGGTGCATCAGTCGAAAGAGACGCGGCAGGCGGTGGGCTTGATTCAGCGGTTGAAAGCGACCGCGGGCGGCGTGTAGGGGCGGTCATCGCCAGTTCAGGCGGCGCTGGGCGGGGGATTTTTGCTTCTGATTGGCGGCGACCTGGCAGGCGAGCTTGAGGGCGTGTTTCATGGAGCCGGGATTGGCCTTGTTCTTGCCGACGATGTCGAAGGCGGTGCCGTGATCGACACTGGTGCGGATGAACGGCAGTCCGAGGGTGACGTTGACCGAGGAGTCGAAGGCCAGGAGCTTGATCGGGATCAGGCCCTGGTCGTGGTACATGGCGACGACGCCGTCGTAGCGGCCTTCGAGGGCCTTGACGAAGAGGGTGTCGGCGGGAAAGGGTCCTTCGGCTTCGATGCCGGCGTCGCGGGCCATGACGATAGCGGGCCGAATGATGCGTTCCTCTTCGTCGCCGAAGCGGCCGTCGTCGCTGGCGTGCGGATTGAGGCCGCAGACGCCGATTCGCGGTTTGGGGATGCCGAACCACTCGGTGAGGGCCTGGTGCATCAGGTCGATCGGCTGAAAGACGCGGCCGATGGTGAAGCAGTTGCGGACGTCCATCAGGGGCATATGGATGGTGGCCAGGGAGACGCGGAGTTTTTCGGCCACGAACATCATGGTCACTCGCTTGGCGCGGAACTGATCGGCGAAGAATTCGGTGTGGCCGGGGTATTTGACGCCGGCTTCGCGCCATGAGATTTTGCTGATCGGTCCGGTGACGACGGCGTCGACGAGGTTGCGGCGATAGGCTTCGCAGGCGTCGAGAAGGAACTGGTAGGATATCTGACCGCCCTGCTTGGTCGGGCCGTGTTCGTCGGCGCCGAGGATGTTGTATTCGTCGTAATCGGCGACCACGACGGGATGCTCGTAGTGCTGCAGGTGGTCGTGCTGATCGCGCCACCAGAAGGCATCGACCTCGGCCAGATCGCCCGCGTAGGTGATGGCCTCGTTGAGACCGAAGACGACGAACCGGCCGAGCGCGCGGATTTCGGGATCGGCGAGGGCCTTGACGATGACCTCGGCTCCAATGCCGGCCGGGTCGCCCATCGTGACCGCGATCACGGGCAGGTTGTTGCCGTTTGACGTATTCATCACCCCAATTGTAGCATCCGGGAGGGGATAATCAAAGGAAGTTGGATGCCCTCGGCGGCGGTCTTACAAGTGGGGATGATAGGCAATTACGCATTGCGATAGACGTGACGGCGGAACGGGAATTGCATGAAGGCGTTCTTCATTATTGGCTTTTCATCTGGCGCGGGGAGACGCCGAAATGGCGTTTGAAGGCGACGGAGAAGGCGAACTCATCGCCGTATCCGCATCGCCAGGCGACGGTGCGGATCTTGAGGCGTTCGCGGCGGAGGAGGCGTCCGGCGTGCTCCATTCGCAGGAAGGTCAGGTGGCGCATGGCGGAGCGGCCGAAGTGGGCCCGGCAGAGTCGGTTGAGATGGGTGGGCGAGTAGCCGGCGCGTTCGGCCAGTTGCCCGAGCGTCCACGGCTGCGCAAGATCGGCGGAGGCGGCGGCGAA
>JAAYCJ010000149.1 GCA_012729815.1 Phycisphaerae bacterium
TCCTGGAGCACGGCGAGGTCCTGGTCGTGTATTGCGCCGTCGCGCCACGCCAGGACGTTGAAGGTCACCGCGCCGCCGAAGTTCATAAAGCGTCGCAGGTACTGCTCGACCGCTTCGACCGGCGGAGCGGGCCAGTCGAGGTCGCGGGTGTCCTCGTGGAATCCCCACTCGCCGCACATCGGCCAGGTGGCGTGGGCGTGCCACGAGGTGTAGCTGTACCACGGCAAGCCCGACGGCGTCAGCGACGTGCGAGGAACGAAGTTGAGGCGAATGATCTCACCCGCCCAGTAGTCCTGCAGGTCGGTGTACTTCTCGTGGTTCTCGATGCCCGAGTTGTAGCAGATCAGGCGATCGGGATTGCCGGCTTTGGCCACCGCCAGCATCTTCTCCCACGGCGGCGTGCCGCGCCGCATCAGGGCGTAACCGGCGTCGAACCAGTAGCCGATGACCTTGGGCCCGTAGTGCTCGCCCATCCAGCGGACGATGCGGAAGTAGTTTTCATAGAAGCGGGTCTGGTCCTTCTCCTCGGCTCCGCAGGCGGTCCGCCAATCCATCGGCTGATCGCCGTCGGTGCCATGATGATAGTAAAGCATCAGCTTGATCCCAGCCGCCGCCAGACCGTCGGCGATCTCCATGATCAGATCCCGCTGGCAGGTCAGGCCCGGCATGATCCGGTCGACCTCGGGGTTGGGACCGGGAAAGTGGTGATGATAGTGGGTCGAGGTCAGCAACACGTGGCCGGCCCCCGTCGAAGCCACCTGATCCACGAACCGCCCGACGTCGAACGCCTCAACCGCCTCCGCAAAAGGCCCGACCGGGCCGGTCCGCGGAGCCGTCCAGGTGGTCCAATGAAAGCCCACGCCGTAGCCGGTCTCGCCCAGCACGCTGAAGTCCGCTCTCCGATAGGCCATGATCGTGTCCCTAAGTACTGAGGTCGTGTCGATAGAAAACCGCCAACCACACCGTCTCGCGCTCCGGGTTGGTCCAGGCCACCCGGTGCCGAACGTGAGCCGGTATATGTACCCAGCCGCCCGGCTGTAAGTCAACCGTCCGGTTGGGATTCTCAAACTCCAGCCGGGCCCGGCCCGCAGCCACCATCACCCACTCGTGCTCGTCCTGATCGTACCAGAACCCCTCCGGCGAAACCTGGCCGGTCGAGACGATCCGCTCGATCCGGACGGCCCGGCCAGACAGCAACCCGGTCACCACTTCCTTGGACGCATCGGCAACGGCGTCGGCAAAGAGATCGCCCGTCGCCACCGCGTCGCAGGCATCATCCGCCTTCATCATGCGTTCTCCTTCGGCCCAACGCCATTGTACCCACTACCGGTCCACCGGCCAACGTAGCAGCCCCTTTCACCCAACACGCAATTCTCGACGATTGACTCGCGGATGGTTCGACGGATAATGGCCCCAAACTGGAGAAACGCCATGCGACAACGACGCATCCTCTACAACAGCGACGGCTGGAACATCTTCTTCAACGCCGTCCATCCGGACCGCCCGCTGAGCGCCCAGGACGTGGGCGGCTACGTGAAAGAGGTCGCGTTCAGCGGCTCGCAGGTGGATACGTTCATCCTCTGCGTCAACGCGGGTCTGGCCTACTATCCAAGCCGTGTGATTCCCATGTACGGCCAGGAGGGCTATGACCCCAAGGATGCCGTCGACGTGCCCGCCAGCCAGAAGCTTCTCGGCGAGAACCTCCGTCGGCTTCTGGCCGATGGCCTCGACCCGGTCGGACTGGTCATCGACCAGGCTCGCGAACTGGGGCTGGAGGTCATCCTGAGCTACCGGATGAACGACGCCCACCACCTCGACGAGGACACGCCGATGATGCCCCCCTTCTGGCGCGAGCATCCGCAGTGGCGAACCGACCGCAACGCCCGGTTCGGCGGGGCCTACGACTACGCGGTACCGCAGGTCCGACGCTTCATGCTCGACCAGCTCGCCGAGGTGCTCGACCGCTACGGCCACAAGATCGACGGGCTGGAACTGGACTGGATGCGGTTTCCGCGCTACTTCAATCCCGGCTGCGAATCGCAAGGTCTCGCGATCCTCACCGAGTTCACCCGCGAAGTGAAAAAACTGATCGACCAGACCGCCGCCGCCCGTCGTCGCAAGCTGCTGCTGACGGCGCGGGTGTGGCATCGCCCGGACTTCTGCCTCCGCGACGGGTTCGACGTCTTCGCCTGGGCCGAGCAGGGGCTCATCGACTTTCTGACCATCTCGCGATTCCTGCGCAACGGCGAAGGGACGCTTGACGTCGCAGCCTTCCGGTCCCAAATCACGAGCCTGCCGATCTACGGCGCCATCGAGGTCGGCTCGCACAACGTCTGGCCGGCAAACGCCGACGAGCGGGCCATCTACGACGAAAGAGTCCGCCCGCACCTGCTGGCCACACCGGACCAGTACCGCCGCGAATCCCTGCGCCTGTGGAACGACGGAGCCGACGGAATCTACCTGTTCAACTTCTTCTGCCCGCGCGAAACCGGAATCGAGCCGGATTTCTCGCTGCTGGCCGAACTGGGCGATCCGCGAACCATCAAGAAGCCCTCCGGCGAGTTCGCCTACTGCACCAGCGTCAGCCAGCTCCTGTCGCAAGTGGAAGCCCAAAAGGAGTAGGCCATGATCAATGCCCTCACGGCGATGCAGAACGTCCCGACGGAATGGTCCTACGCGTCATCGAAATCCTACGCCGATCCGTTTAATGAGGCGACGCTCGACGTGGAAATCACCGGCCCTGACCGCCGGAGCATGCGCATCCCCGCGTTCTGGGCCGGCGAGAATCAGTGGCGCGTGCGGTTCGCCGCCGACCGCGCGGGCGAATATCGTTTCCGCACCCTCTGCAGCGACGAAGCCAACCGCGACCTGCACGACCGCGAGGGGCGCATCGCGGTCGAGCCCTACACCGGCGAAAACCCGCTGTTTCGCCACGGTCGGCTGCGGATCACCTCCAATCGCCGCCATCTCGAGCACGCCGACGGCACGCCGTTCTTCTGGCTCGCCGACACCTGGTGGATGGGCCTCTCCAAACGTCTCGGCTGGCCGGACGATTTCCAGACTCTCACAGCGGACCGGAAGGCCAAGGGCTTTTCCGTGGTCCAGATCGTCGCCGGCCTGTATCCGGACATGGCGGCGTTCGAAGAGCGGGCGGCCAATGAGGCGGGACATCCGTGGACCAGCGACTACGCCCGGATCAACCCGGCGTACTTCGACCACGCCGACCTGCGGCTGCGATGGCTGATCCGATGCGGGATCGTGCCGTGCATCGTGGGGGCCTGGGGCTATCACCTGATCTGGATGGGCGTCGAGCAGATGCAGCGGCACTGGCGCAACCTGGTCGCCCGCTACGGAGCCTATCCGGTCGTCTGGTGCCTGGCCGGCGAGGCCACCATGCCGTTCTACCGCTGCGAAAACCGCGATCGCGACGAGCAGGAGCAGAAACGCGGCTGGACGCAAATCGCCCGTTACGTCCGCGAGCTGGACCCGTGGAGCAACCCGATCACCATCCACCCGACCACCCGCGGCCGCGATCAGGTCGAGGACCCGGCCATCCTCGATTTCGAAATGCTCCAGACCGGCCACAGCGGACACGAGAGCATATCGCCGACCGTTCGCCTCGTCCGCGAGGCGCTGGATCGCCAACCCACCATGCCGGTGATCGACAGCGAGGTCTGCTACGAGGGCATCATGGAACGCTGCGGACCGGAGGTGCAGCGGATCATCTTCTGGTCGGCGATGCTCTCCGGCGCGGCTGGACACACCTACGGGGCCAACGGGATATGGCAGGTCAACACCGAGGCCCAGCCGTACGGACCCTCGCCGCACGGGGCCTCGTGGGGCGGACCGCCGTGGAACGTGGCGATGAACCTGCGCGGGTCGAGCCAACTGGCCGCTGGGAAACGCATCCTGGAGAAGTTCCCGTGGTGGAGCTTCGAGCGCCATCCGGAATGGATCGAACCGACGGCCGACCAGAATGACCCGCTCAACCCGTACGCCGCGGGCGTTCCGGGCAAGCTGCGGCTGATCTACTTCCCGCGATTCATCCCCTCGTGGGCGAAGCTGTACACGGTCAGGAAGTTGGAGCGCGGCATCCACTATCGCGCCGCGTTCATCAACCCGTTGGACGCCACCGAGATTCCCCTCGGTCCGATTGCGCCGGACGGCGACGGTTCGTGGCCGGTCCCGCACGCCCCGGTGCTGCACGACTGGCTGCTGGCCCTGGAAGCCGAGTGACGTTCCGCCGCCGCGGTCCGCGTCCCAGCCTGAGGGATTGATTCTTTTCGGCGATTGTGCCACAATGGTGGTTGACGTACGGGGGCATTTGAGGCAAGACAGTTTTTCGGGGGTGTACCATGCGTCGAAGAGCAATGCGGACGGCAGCCTTTGTCGGCACCTGCGCGACCGCCGCGACAATCGTCGGCTGCGACTGCTGCTGCACCTACCTCTGGGGAGGCGCCGCAGCGGCGGCTGCAGCGGCGCTCGGGCTGTTCACCCTGCCGTTCTAGGCGGCGACAATCAGACCAGATCGCGGGAACCGCCCAGCGTTCCGCAGCCAACCGGAGCTACCAGTGGCGTGATCACGAGGCTTGGTTGACGGCTTTCACGCCACCACGCTTCTCGCCCGCCACTGGCCGTCATCGTTGCGCTCATAGATGACGCGCTCGTGCGGCCAGGGCTTAAGGTCAAGCCAGTCCACGCGGACCACCTCCAGCAGGACGACACAAAAGCTCGCGGGCGACGTCGCCATGTCGCCTTTCGGCTCAAAGTCCGTCTCCGGCGTCCGCAACTCGCCCGGGGCCGGCCAATAGAACAGCTTCTTGCCCTTCTCCGGCATCTGCTCCCACACCTGCCGGCGGAACGGTCGCTGGGCGTCCGCGCAATCCGCTCCCAGCGGCTCGTAACGGCCGAGAAACCGGAACTGCTCGAGCGTCTCGCGGAAATACCAGCACGCTTCGCCCCAGGGGTTTTCGCGCATCTGGCGGGCCTTCGGGCTCTGACAGTGGGTTACGAACATCAGCCGCGGCGGATCGTCCAGCAACTCGCGAAACAGCACGGTCCGGCACCGTCCGCAGCCGTCCTCATCGACCGTCGCCAACTGAACGTACCGCCGCGTCGGCTCGTCCTCGTTGGCCCGACGCGATTCAGCCAGGCGCTGACGCCAATCGACACAAGCGGGTTCCACCCCTTCATTCATGACCAGCCCTCCCGAGCGGATGCTATTCTGTGGTGCATTCTGCTCGATCGGCGATGAACCTTCAACCTTTTCCTTCACATCGATCGCGGCAACGGGCGTTGCGATCGTCCCGCCGATCCGCTAACCTGTGCCTTTCGTTCCGCCATGTAGACGCGCGAGGATGGCCATGTACACCGACGCCTTCAACGTGGTATGGGAAACCCCAAGCCGCTCATCCGCCGATTCCATGCCCGTCGGCAACGGCGATATCGGCTTGAATGTCTGGGTCGAACCGGACGGCGATCTGCTGTTCCTGATCGGCAAGACCGACGCCTGGAGCGAAAACGGCCGGCTGCTCAAGCTCGCCCGGGTCCGGATTGCGATCCGCCACAATCCCTTCATCGCCGGCAGTCCCTTCCGTCAGACGCTCAAGCTGGCTGAGGGCCAGATCGTGGTCCTGGCCGGCCAACCGCCGCACGCGATCGTCCTGCGGGTCTGGGTCGACGCCAACCGGCCCCTCGTCCGCGTCGAAGCCGAGGGCCAGTCGCCCTTCGACCTCCAGGCCAAGCTGGAAGTCTGGCGGACCCAGCCGCGGGAACTCGGCGAACGGGAAATCGACAGCGCCTACGGCCTGATCGGCAGCCCGACCCCGGTCGTCGTCTACCCGGACACCGTTTTGACCGACCGAAAAGACCAGGTCGTCTGGTACCACCGCAACGAAACGTCCCGCTGGCCCGAGAACATGACGCTTCAGGGGCTTGGCGAACTGACCGGCGAGATCGGCGACCCGCTGCTGGGCCGAACCTTCGGTGGGCTGATCCGGGGCGAGGGCCTCGTCTCCGAAAACGCCGCCGCGTTACGATCGTCCTCGCCGCAAAAGCGATTCGCCGTCTCGATCCACCTGCTGACCCGCCAGACGCCGTCCGCTGCGCAGTGGCTAAGCGAACTGGAGACATCCGCCGACGCCGCCGAGGCGGTTGACCTCGAGACCGCGCGGGCCGAGCACCGACGCTGGTGGCGCGAGTTCTGGGATCGCAGCCGCGTCGTCGTCTCCGGCGACAACCACGCCGAAACGGTCAGCCGCGCCTACCTGCTCCAGCGGTTCATCACCGCCTGCGGCGGCCGCGGAGCCTGTCCGATCGAATTCAACGGCTCGATCTTCACCGCCGAATGGAACCATCAGAACCACGTCTGCGATCCCGACTACCGCCGATGGGGCGCGCCGTACTGGTTCCAGAACACGCGGCTGATCTACTGGCCGCTGCTGGCCTCCGGCGATTATGACCTGACCACACCATTTTTCGCCATGTACCGCGACGCCCTCCCGCTGGCCCGCCGGCGAACCGAAATCTACTTCGGCCACCGCGGCGCGTTCTTTCCCGAAACCATCGAGTTCTGGGGAACCTACGCCAACGCCAACTACGGCTGGGAGAGGCAGGGCAAGGACGTCTCCTGGGTCCAGAACACCTACATCCGCCGCTACTGGTCCGGCGGCTTGGAGCTTATCGCGATCATGCTCGACGCCTGGGCCCACACGCGGGACGAACAGCTCCTGGCCGAGACGCTGCTGCCGATCGCCGACGCCGTCACCGAATTCTACGACCGCCACTACCGGCGCGACGAAAATGGCAAAATCCGTTTCGAACCCGCCCAGTCGCTGGAGATGTGGCACGAAGCGGTCAACCCGCTGCCGGAGATCGCGGGCCTGCGATTCATCCTGCCGCAACTGCTCCAACTGCCCGAGGCGAACGTTACGCAGGACCAGCGGGAGCGCTGGCAACGGATGCTCGCCGAACTGCCCGAGGTCCCGGTCCGCGACCACGAGGGCCAAACGGTCCTCGCCGCAGCCCAGCAAACCACTGGACCGGCGATGAACATCGAGTCGCCCCAGCTCTACGCCGTGTTCCCCTACCGCCTCTACGGCGTGGGCAAACCCGATCTGGAGTTGGGCCGCCGCACGTACTTCACCCGTGACTTTCAGGAGCGCAACTACGGCTGGCGGCAGGACGACATCCAAGCCGCGTGCCTCGGACTGGCCGACGAAGCCCGCGCCGCGATCGTCCGCCGCACCGCCAACAAAAATCCCAACGCCCGCTTCGACGCCTTCTGGGGCCCGAACTTCGACTGGATCCCCGACCAGGACCACGGCTCCGTGATCCTCATCACCCTCCAGACCATGCTGCTCCAGACGGACGGCCGCAAGATCCACCTGCTGCCCGCCTGGCCCAAACACTGGAACGTCGAATTCAAGCTGCACGCCCCGTTCAACACGATCGTCGAAGGAACCTGCCGCAACGGCCGCTTGGTGGATTTGAACGTCAGTCCTGAATCGCGAAGACAGGATATCGAGATTCACGATCCACAGTAGCACCCGCGTCGTCCGACGGCTTCATTCGTCAGCCGTTGTATCTGCGGCCTGTCCGCTGAGCGCGGATAAGAAGAGCTCCGCCACCCGCTCATTCCCCTGAACGCTCAGATGTCGGCAGTCGAAGTAGTTACCCGGCTCAGCCAACAGCTCATCGCCGATCGCCGCCACGTCCACCAGCGTCACATCGGCCGCCTGCGCCGCCAGACGAATCCGCTCATTGAGGCGGTCCACGTACCTGTTGGCGTTGGCCGCCTGGCCGGGCAGCAGGACGCCAAGCGGCGCCGGATCGCACTGCCCGACACTGGGAATCAAATAGTAGTACGTGCTCACCACCACCTCCAACCCCGCCTCTTGAGCCGTCTCAATCGCCTGCTCAATGCTCGCCTGAACCGAATCCAACTCCTCATCCAGCGAACCCGAATACGGATAGTCCGCCCCGCCGGGATCAAACAGCAGCAGCGGGTCCACCCGACGGATAAAATCGATCACCCCCGCCGCCCCCTGCCAATACAGCAGCGTCTCGGCGTTCGGATAGATGCCGTCCGCCAACAGCCCGGTCAGACGCTCCAGTCCCTCCTGGGCCGTCTCGCCGCCCTCGCCCTCGTTGGCAAACCAGTCCGCTGGAACCCCCAGATCCTCCTGAACGAACTCCCAGTAGTTCTTCTCCGCCGGTCCATCCGTCGACGAGTCGCCGAAAGCGATGGTCCGGACGTCCGGATCGGGCACGCGAAAACCGTTGCAGCCGGTCAGCAGTCCAGTCACGGCAACGAATAGAAGGCATCGTCCGGACCTTGTGACCAAGCGGCGTACGTTCATGACCGTTCCCCCTTTGCACTCAATTATAGGGCCAGACGCCGGCGGACACAACCTACGGCTGCGGCCGGGCCGCCTCCAGAATGCCCAGAAGCTCCGACCTCGTCGCCGCATTGCCCAGATCCGGGAACTGCTGCTGACGGGCCATGATCGCCGCCGCGACCTGCTGAGGATCGGACCCCAATCGCATGTGGGCCGTGAGATTGACGACCAGACCGTGCCAGTGCCGAAGATCGCCCGGCGAGACCGAGCCGATCACCTCCATCGAGATGTTCGCCGCGTCCGTGAAGCCTTCCCGCACCAGCGAAGCTCGCGCCGCAGCCAGGCGAAGGTCGATCCGGTATGCCTCCGGCGACTCCGCGCCATCCGCACTCATCGGCACCTGCTCGTATCGCCCAGCGTCCGCCGCCGCGATCGTCCGCAGCGCCGCCAGACGTCGCGCGGGCGCGACCCCCGCCTTTTCGCCGAGTGCGGCGATGGTTCGCAGACTCAGGTCCGCCGCCTTGACCGCCAACCCGGGAGGATCGGTCACTACCGGTTCCGCACGATCCGCCAGAAGACGCCGATGGACCGCCGCCAACACCGTCGCCACCGTCTCCGCCTTGCGGTCGGCGACAATCTCCTCGATCGCCAGCATCCTCGTCGCCAACACAACCGCCTCAGCCAGCGACTCAGAGGTCGCCTCCTCAGCCAACCCCAACACCCGCGCCGGCAGTGCCGCCGGATTCGCCTTTTCGTACGCCTCGATCAAAGGAGCATAAAGGCTCGTCAGTTGCTTCGCCTCGTCGGCCCGTCCGACGGCCTGGTGCCTGAGCACCCGATCGCACGCCAGAACCGCCCCGGCCACCAGGTTCAACTGCCGCAGCGGCAACTGCCACGAGGCGACCTCGTCAGGTTTCGCCTGGGCTGTGCCGACGGCGGACAGCATCCGCTGCGTTGCGGCGAGGATGTCCTGGGCCAGCGACAGCGTTTCGCCCGCCGTCGGCTCCGTTGTCGACGATGACAACTCGCCGAACCGCCGGGTCAGGATCAGCACCCTGGCCGCCTGCGCCTCCAGATAGGACTCTGACCTCGACTCGACGGCGTCAAGACACGCCAACCCCTCTCGCCACCGGCCCGACTGGCCAAGCTGGTCGGCCAGCAGAAGGCGGAACCGATCGCCCTGCTCCGTCTTGGGATACTGAGCGAGCAGCCCGGACGCCGCCTCGACAAACCGCCGCCGATCCGCATGCTGACCGCTCTGCTCGTAGGCCCGCCACGCAAACGATGCGTACTGCGCCAGCGCCGCCTCGGAAAGTTCCTGACCCTCGTTCACCTGATCCGCCAGCACCGCCGCCGCCTCGCCGAACCGCTGAGTCTGAGCAAGGCAATCCGCCAGAAGCCGCCGCGCCGCCACCACCAACTCCGCTCCGCCCTGCCCTCGCGCGACAAGGCCCCGCGCCAGCGAAATCGCCTCTTCCACACGTCCCTCGCGACGGACCAGCGCCGCCCGCAGATACACCTCCACGTCCGCCATCGCCTCAGCCGGGCAATCGCCGAGTTCCACAACCTCCCGTTCGAACATCGCCGCCAGCTCGGGCCTAGCGGCCAACGCGTTCGAAAACTCAGCCAACGCCGCCTCACGACGGCCGCGCTCGCAGGCCTCCTCACCCAGCTGGGCCAGTCCGATCCGCCCGCGCATCAGCCGCGCCGTCAGGTCCACCAAGTCCCGCTGATAACCCTGCGGCCAAACGGACAAATCGATCGCCTGCGCCAACGCCTCAGCCCGCGAATACTCCTTGAGTTCCACCGCCAACCGCACCCGCTCCAACTCCGCCAGCAACCCGCACACCGGCGGCAGCGGACCGCTCACCGCCTCCAGCATCCGACCGGCCTCGTGCACGCTGCCAAGCCGCCGATGCACCGCCGCCTGCAGCACGCGAAAATCCGCCTGCTCCGACGCCAGTTCCGTCGCCTCCAGCTCCGCCAGCAGGTCGCGCAGCGAATAGAGCACCTTGACCCGCTGAATGCTCGGCAGCAGGTCAAGCCGCCAGAACTGCGTCCACGCCGAAAGGTACCGCGCCTGAAGCAGCGACGAACCGTACAGCTCCGGCAGACCCGCCCGATTCGCCTCCGCCAACGCCTGATCGTCCATCCCCCGAAACCGCGAAAGCTCACCGTCCAGAAACTCCCGCGCCTCGCCAAGTTGCCCTTCAATCTCATCGAGCCCCGCCGGCAGCCGCTCCGCCGCGTCATCCGGCAGGGTAAGTCCCAGCGCCAGCAAAAACACCGCTGAGGCATGCTTCTCCGACAACAGATCGTTCGCGTAACGGACCCGCCAAGTCGCCGTCAGCGGATGATTGCGGTACGTCGCGATCCGCTCCCGCTCCATCCCCAGAAGCTTCTCAAGCCGCTCCGACCGATCCGCCGCCCCCTCGGCCCGACGGTACCCCAGCCACGCCTGCGCGATCTCCAGATTGAACAGGTCCAGATCGCCCTCCGGCGGATGACCCTGATCGTAAACCGCCAGCAGCTCATCAAACCCCCGGTCAATCAACCCACGCCGGAACAACTCGTCATCCAGCCGATAGTCCGCCGCCGCCGCCATCGCCGCCAGCGTCGCCAACAAGACGAAATGCACCGTCAACAGCCGCAAGCTACTTCCACTCCGCAAACGTGATCCGCGTGAACTCCGCCTTCAAAGCGGCGTTGTAGGTATTGACGACGTGGTCCCACGCCGTGGCGGACCTGGCCGCGATGATCACCGGCGTCTTGTCCGTGATCCCCGGCTGGGCCCGAAGGTCCGCCAGACGCCGGGCCAGATCGCGATAGTCCGACACAAGAATCTGCGAACCCCCATCCGCCGTCATCGCCGTGCTCAGCCGAATGCTCGCCGGCCGGCCCTCCTCGCCCGCGTCCAGGAATATCCGCACCGGCACCAGCGGCATCGCCGCCTCCGCCGAAAGGCCCGTCGTCCGAGGAACCCGAGCCGCCAGAAGCGCCTCGGGCAGCTTGAACGACGAGGCCACCAGAAAGAAAATCAGCAGGTTGAACATGATGTCCATCATCGGCGCCAGGTTCACCGCTCCGATCGTCGAACGACGGCGCGACTGCCGACGGTCCCGCCACAGCCGGGCCACGCTCTGCTTTCGCGGCACGCAGATCCGGTCCAGACTCATGGCGACCCCCTCCCGTTCGCACCGCCCGCCTCCATCTCCGTCGCAATCTCGATCGACGAAATCGACGCGTTGGAGATCGCCTTGAGGACCGGCTCGATCTCGGCAAACGCCAGCCGCCGGTCCGCCCGCAGCACCACCGTCGTCCGCGACGTCTGATCCGGCGCCAACCGCAGCAGCAGATCGACCAGTTCCGAAAGGTCGCCCACGATCTGCGCGTTGAGCTGAATCCGCCCCAAACGCCCCGATGGGTCCGCGAACAGGTTGACCACCAGCCGGTCGGGCAGGGCCAGCGGACGCGCCTGCGAATCGCTGGGCGTTGGAAGCTGCATCGGCTGACGCTCCGCCGAAACGAACTGCGAAACCAGCATGAAGAACACGATGAGCTGGAACGCGATGTCCACCAGCGGCGTCAGGTTCAGCCGACCCTGCCAGGTGCTCCGCCGGATTGTCCCAAGATACCGGTGCATCACTCCTCCGGCGGCGCCAGCGTCGCCACCCGCAAACGATCCCGCCCGTCCGGTGTCACGCTGCGAAGCAAATCCAGCGACATGTTCGCGATCTGCGCCGCGATCGCGTCGATTCGGTTGCGGAACAACCCGTACATCGCCAGCGCCGGTATCGCCACAATCAGACCCCAGAACGTGGTCACCAACGCGACCGAAATGCCCTCAGCGAGCTGGTCCGGCTGCGTCACGCCGCCCTGTCGCACCACCTCCACGAGCTTGTTGAACGCCAGAATAATACCGTACACCGTGCCGAACAGCCCGATCATCGGCGCGACGTTCCCAATGATGTTGAGGTACTCGATCCGCCGAAGCAGATTCGTCGCCCGCTCCTCCGTCGCCTCGATCACCGCCGTCTCAGCCGACTCCGGACTGTTGGCCAACTCGACCAAACCGCGACGAACCACCGAAAACAAAAACGTCTCCCCCTGCCCCGACATCCGCCAAGCCGCCTCCACGTCCCCCCGCGCCAGCGTCTTCGCCAGCTTCTCATAGTCCTGCCGATCCAGTATCCGCGACGGCCGTATCACCAGCGCATGACGCAAAATCAGCGCAAACGTCGCCACACTCAGCGGAATCAAAACAAACCACGTGATCAACCCACCGTCAATGACGAAACGGTGAAAGTAATCGATCGAAACCGCAGACCCATCCTGCGCGACCGCGGTGGATGCGAATAGACAGATCAACGGTAGTGCTGGCGTTATTCTCATGGCGATGCTTCCTTGCGACTTCGGTCCAAATGAAAATTGAAAATAGCAAATACTAAAGTGCAAAATCAGGGACGCTTCGCGGTGACGATCGACTTTCCGATAATGTTGCCAAGCTCGGTGGTTTCCCGCAATAGCGCATGGAGTTGCACGTCTTCTCGCGCCAGTAGAGCACTGTCCTCCACAACCCTCAACCAGTAGCGGGACTCCCGCAGTTCCTTCAGTACGATCTGCAGTTTGTGGACAAAATCGGGCTTGCTCTCAGCGGCGCAGGCCTCTTCGTAATTCGCCCCGCCGGACGTGGCACTCCGCAGGAGCTGCCTGGCCACATGCCTGCCCGGAATGTTCCGGCTGAGCCGCAATGTCAGTTTCACCGTCTCCGCTGAGAGCTTCAAAAACCGGTCGGAGATATCGTTCCTGACATTTTGACATTTGGTATTTGCTATTTTCATTTTTCATTGTTTCCGCTTGTCCGCCGTGCCCCATCCACCATCTCCGCCACCGCCGCCTCCGTCGAATCGCCAAACCGCCGCACCAGTTCCTCCCGAACCGCCTTCGCAAAAACCTGCCGCGAGCCCTGATCCAACGCCTCCGCCGCGTAAAACAGCGACCCCGCAGCGTATGGACTCTGCGGAAACTCAACGGCCACCCGCAGCAACTCCAACGCCGCACCGTCAAATCGACCCGCAGCCGACAACCCTCGCCCGCGCCAATGCAGAATGCCAGGCAAATCCGCCCGCACCGCCGCCGCGAACAACGTCTCCGTCGTCGCCAGAAGCTGATCCGCCTTGCCGGCTTCCAACTGCTCCGCAGCCCACTGATCCAGCCACGCACCCGGCCGCCGAAAATTCAAAAGCTCGCTCTCGGTCACCTCCCGAACCACCTTCTTGCGATCAGCCAAATTCGGCTGATTGATCCCCAACCGCTCCAACACCCGGCTCAGGGCCTGACGCGTCTCCGCCGAACCCGCCTTGTTCCGCGCCGCCACCAGCGTCGCCGTCGCCGCGCCCATCGCCTTCTCGTCCGAGGGAATCTCGCCGCGCGTCGGCAACACCTGGATCAACCACTCCGGAATATCCTCCGCCAACCGCACGATCAGCTCCGCCGCCTCGTCCAGCTTCCCGCCCCGCGCCAGCAGATTCACCAGCCGCACGCGAACCCACGCACCCTCCCATCCGCCGCCCGCAAACCCCAGCGCCTCCCGATACGCCGCCACAGCCTCATCGTATTTCTTGAGCGACAGCAGCTTCTCCGCCTCGTTCAACTCCGCCCGACCGTCCACCCGCACCAGATACACGTCCGCGAAATCAATCTGCGAGCGCTGGCCGCTCTGGCTGTCCATCACCGTCAGCCGCGCCCGATCGAACTCGACGATCTTCACGTGCCGAACCGACTGCGCCTTGCGCGTCAGCACCGTGTCCGCCGAAGCCGACCCAGCCGCGACCAACACCATCAACAGCGCCGCGATCGTCCTCACCACTTCAACTCCGTCTCCGCCACAAACCGATAGACCCCGCCCGTCTGCTCCGCGATCTTCCGCAGCAGAAATGCCCCGCGCTCGTTGACGTACGCCAGCGTGTTGATCTTGATCTGCCGCGCCTTCGACCACTCGATGATCTGATCCGCCAGCTTCTCGTCGAACACGCCGTCCGTCAGCAGATACACCAGATCCGGATTCAGCTCCAGCGCCCGCCGAACCGCCCACCGCGGATCCGTCTTGATGTCCGTCTGCACCTGGTCGACAAACTCGATGTACGTCCGCTTGTTCCGGTCGCTCGCCCACGTCAGCCCCTTCGCCGGCCCCTCGATCGGCTCGCCCGAACTGAAGAAAATCACGTGGAACTTCTGCATCGGCTGCAACTCGCCCAGACTCGAACCCAACTCGCGCTTCAGCGGATCGAAGAACGGCAGCATGCTCGGCGAAACGTCCACCACGTAAATCACCGAATACGCGTTCCCAGCCGTGTTGAAAAATCGCGTCCGCGGTACGATCGGCGCCACCTGACCCAGATCCGCCGCCTGCGATCCGACCGACCCGCCCGACGCCAGCACCGCCAGGTCCAAATCCTGCGAACCGCTCGCCTGAGGCTGCGCCGACGACTCGATCTGTCTGGCCAGCGCCTCCGTCACCAGCTTCTGCGAATCGATCAGCGGGGCCCGTTGCTGGTCCTGAAAAAGCGGCAACTGCGGATCCACCTTCCCAAGCCGCGCCTCCGGCACGATCTCCCGCCGCGCGGGACGATGCTCGAACGAAATAAAAACCACCGCCGACAGCCCGCCCAAAACCGCCAGATGCGCCGCCGCCGAGATCGCCCACGGCCACCACAACAGCAGCCGGCCCGCCCTACGCCAAACGCTCGTCTCCTGCAACTCGTGTTCGGTCATGCCTCTGCCGATTTCGTCGCGCGCCAAGCCGCGAAAACCGACGCTATTCCATGATCTCCGCCGCCACCAGATCCTGGTACGTCTCCCGACGGCGGATCAACCGCATCAACTTGCCCTCGCACAACACCTCAGCCGCTCGCGGACGGGCGTTGTACTGGCTCGACATCGTAAAACCATAGGCGCCCGCCGTGAAAATCGCCAGCAGGTCCCCGCGATTCACCGCCGGCATCGACCGGTCCGCCGCGAACCTATCCCCCGTCTCGCAGATCGGACCCACCACGTCGTACTTCGACAACCCCTCAATCTCCGGCTTCTCAACCCGCCGCGACGGAACCATCCCGGCGGCCACCTCGACCGGCCAGATAAAGTGAAACGCCTCGTACAGCGTCGGCCGAATCAGGTCGTTCATCCCCGCGTCCACCACCACGAACTGCTTCTCGCCCGAACGCTTGAGGTACAGCACCCGCGTCACCAAAATCCCCGAATTGCCCGCGATCGCCCGCCCCGGCTCCATGATCACCCGAAGCCCCCGCCCCTTCAGCAGCGGCACGATCGCCTCCGCGTACACCTTGCCCAGCGGGGCCTGCTCGCTCTGGTAATCCGCCCCGAACCCCCCGCCGATGTCCACCGTGTCGATCGCCACGCCCTCGCCCCGGAGTCGCTCGATCAGGTCGAGCACCTTCCGAATCCCCTCCACGTACGGATCGATCGTGTTGATCGGCGAACCCAGGTGGATGTGAACGCCGCTTAAACGCAGGTACTTGTCCCCCGCGTGCGCCGTAAAAATCCGCTGCGCCTCCTCGATGTCCACCCCGAACTTCGTCTGCTTCTTGCCCGTCGTGGTGTACCGGTGCGTCTTGGGATCGACGTCCGGGTTCACCCGCAGCAATGCCCGAGCCGGAATCCGCCGCGCCGCCGCGATCGAACGAATATTCTCCAGCTCCGCTTCCGACTCGATGTTGAACGCCCCAAGCCCAACGTCCAGCGCCTGGTTGATCTCAGCGTCCGTCTTGCCCACCCCCGCGTACACCATCTTCGACGGATCGCCGCCCGCCTGAATCGCCCGAAACAACTCGCCCCCGCTGACCACGTCGAACCCCGCACCCGCCTTCGCCAGCAGCCGAAGCAAATGCACGTTCCCGTTGCACTTGACCGAATAGCAGATCAGCGGGTCCAACTCGGCAAACGCCTCCGCGATCCGCTGATAGTGCCCCAGAAACGTGCTCGCCGAGTAAACGTAGCACGGCGTCCCGATCTCCTCAGCGATCCGCGACACCGCCACCTCTTCGCAGTGAAGCTGCCCGTCACGATACTCAAACAAATCCATCGCTGCTTGCTCCAGTCTGTTGCGTCAACGGTACGAAATCGCCAGGTTCGTCACCGTCCGACCCACGCCGTGAACCCGCCGAACCTGGCCCAGCACAATCTGCACAATGTCGTCGTAGGTCTCAGCCTCAACCACCGCGATGATGTCCTGATCGCCCATGGTCAGATCGGCCATCGTCACCCCCTCCACCTCCAGCAGCTCGCGCAACACCCGGTCCTCGTCCGCCGCGTCCACCAGAATCTTCAAATACGCCCGAGCCATCGCATGGTCCTCCCGCAAATACGCCCCTATTTCGACCCCGCAACGCTTTCGATCATCTTGTAACACGCCGTCCCGTTCAACGATTCAAACTCGACCAGCGCCTCGCGCGCCTTCTGCATCGCCCGCATCCCCGTCTTGCGGGCCATCAGGTCACGAATCTCGTGCAGACGCACCACCATCGTCCCGTACGCGTCGCCCGTCGCCGCACGCGCCGCCAACGCCAGCCCCGTCGACGCCGCCGCGCGATCCTTCGGATCGAACCGCGTGTTCACATACCACAACAATATCCCCGCTCCCCACCGCAACTCCCGTTCCGCCTGAGGATCCTGAGCCACCCGCTCCAGCCGACCCACCGCCCGAAGCCGCGACGCCTGGTCCAGCTTCCGCGGGAATTCGCTCGCGTACAAAGCCGAAAGCGCCTCAGCCCACACCGCGTTTCCCCCCTCGCCCTCCGCCGGCTCGCCGACGTCCAGCAGCCCGGCGTACGCCGCCGCCAGGTCCCGAACCTCCGAGTTCAAGTACACGATATACCGGGTATCCCGGCTGCCGCCCGGACCTTCGCCCGGATACATCAGCCACAGAATATCCGCCAACTTCTCCACCGGGGCATCACCCACCACCTGGACCCGCGCCCCCGTCTCAGCCTCCAGCTCCGCGTTTCGCGTCACATACAGCCGGTAAATCCGCCCGCGCTCGTCATCCACCGCCTCGCGACGCGGCCGCGGCGCCGGCGCCGGCCTCGCCGCCGGTGGCGGTACCCGCATCGTCACCGGCTCGCTGCTCCGATCCCGAGGGCTCGTCCGCTCGAACCGGAACGTGTCCCAGTTAAAGTCCTGCCCACGGCACCCGCCAACCGACGCCGCCGTCAGCAACACTCCCAAAATTACGATCGCACTGCGCATAATGCCGCTCCATTCCTGATCCAGCTTGAGACTACCAGAATCCCCACCCAACTGCAACCACATCTCCCCCCCTCCCCAGCCTCCGCCATCCCGCCCAAACCACCTCAACCGCCGCCTCGTCTCCCGTAGGGTGGATGTTCCTGCATCCACCATTTCCCTCTGCCGCCGGTATTGCCAGATGGTGCGCCCCAGCGTGCGTCGTCCCGACGCACCAAAAAACCGCCCCTGGCCCACACCCCGCAATCTCGCGACAGGTCGCTCTACGACCTATCGCCGCCGCCGACTGGCGTTGCTGGGAACCCGGCAGAATCCGGCAGAGCGATCATATCGTGTCCCCCACGAAAGCCCCGAGCAGCGATAGGGTGTGGTTTCGCGGGCGAAAACGCACCCTCCTCTCTTCCCCCCTCCCGCAACGCGCCAATTCCCGTCACCCTCGTGCTATAGTACACCCACCGCGCCCACGACACGCCACCGCCGATGCAAATGATCTCACCTCCGCCGCCAATGCACCTCCGCCGCCAATGTAGCTCCGCCGCCCTCGGCGGAGTCTTCAACCCCAATCCCCAACCCCTAACCCCGAATCCCTACTCTTCCCCCTCCGCGTCTCAGCGCCTCGGCGGGAGTCATCCTCCCATTCTGACTTCTGACTTCTTGTCTTTGTCCGCGTGTTCCGCGTACTCCGTGCCAATCCCAAATAGGAACACCAACTCCGCCAAATCATCCCCCACCAACACCCTCACTATTTTGCACTTTGGTATTTTCTATTTTCACTTTTCATTTTCCCCTCCCCCTAATCCCCAGCCTCGTGACCAAACAACACCAGCATGCCCAATGCCTCCGGCCGGCTCATCCAGCCGCCGTGCAAATCCATATAAATCAGATTCGACCCGCCCGCATGCCGCTCAGCCAACTGCCCCGTATTCGGTGTATCCCAGTTCCGACACACCGGGCACGTCACCGCCATCCACGTCGACCCATACGTCTCCCGGGCGTCAGCCAGCAGCGCAATCTCCGACCGTCGGCGGAAATCCTCGACCTTGAAGCACTGGCCGTATCGAAACACGTGGTCCTCGACCACCCCGTACCCGGCGCACCACCAGAACGCCGTCGCCGACGGACACCTCCACGGCTGCGAATGCTCAGCGATATCGCCCCACTCCGGAACATCGAACTCGCCGACAATATACCCGCCGTAAACCAGCAAATTGGTGTACCACCGGAAATCCTCTTCGTCATTCTCCAGGTCGTTCAGCGCCGGCAAATAATCGCGATGATCGTTCGCGTACGCGTAAAACGCCAACCCGATCTGCCGAAGCTGCGAGCGGCACGTCACGCTCCGCGCCTGCTCCCGCGCGCTACTCAACGCGGGCAGTAGTATCGCCACCAGCACCGCGATGATCGCCACCACCACCAGCAGCTCAATCAGCGTAAACGCCGCGAAAGCCCCAAGCCGCCTGGCCGAGACGAACCGCTCGCCAACCAGACATCGGCCGCCGCATTGCCGCCCGTTCACGTTCATCGCTTGTCCTCCGCAAACTCAAGCCGCCGCACCTCGATCGCCGAGCGCAGCTCCAGATCGTCAAACCACGCCTGACCGGTCGCCCGGCCCAGGTAGCACCGAACCGCCACCGCAACCGTCGCCGACTGCGGCGACGACCAGGCCGTATTGGCCGCCACCCACTCGCTGCTCCCAATCCGAAACTCCGACGACGTCGGCGGCCAGATCCGATCGCCCTTACCGTCCAGATACGAAATCTCCACGAACGCCCCGCGACCCACCACGTCCTTCGTCCGAACCCGCCCCGTCACCCGATACACCAGCCGCGCATTCTCCTCCGGCATCCGGTCGATCTGTCGAACCGGCAAAACCTGCTGCACGCACGGCCAGTTCGTCATTTCCGTCGCCGCAACCGACAGCACCTGCTCCGACGCCCCCTCCTTCTCAACCCCGAACGCCAGCTCAGCCGTCGGCTTGTTCACATCCGAACTCGCCTGCCAGTGGGCGAACACCGCCTCGGACGATCCCTCGAAATCGCCACATTCCAGCTTCTCAACCCGCTCGTCCACGTATTCGATCACCACCTTCGGATACGCCACCTCGCCCACCGCTGCTGTCACCTTGCCGCGCACGTACACCGGCAAAAGCCCCAGCTCAAAGCCGATCTTGCCGTCGTCCTTCGACACAGCCGCCGGACGGCCCAGCGCGTCCATCACCGTTACCTCTCCCGGCCCAACCGGCAATTCGCACCGCGCCCGCTTGGCGTGCTCGAGCCACACCACCGCCAGAGGCCCCTCCGGCGTCTCGAAACCCACGCCACGCGCAAATCCCCGATCCACGCTCCGCACCACGTCCAGCTCGCCCACGCACCGCGCCTCGCGCATCACGTCATTGAAAATCGCCCATCCCGCAGCCGCCGGTTTCGGCGTCCCGCCCGCCCGAAACAAACTCATGTCCGTATCGATCCCGATCGGCCACGCAAAAAACTTCGCCAGACGCTCAGCCCCCTGCGCCCACTGCCAGACCGCTTGAGCTATATCCTCCCGCACGTGACCCACCGGTCCGCCCGACCGGCTCTCGTCGTCGCCGCCGCCCAACTCCGTGATCCATATCTCCGTCGAGGCGCCCGCCTCCTTGAGCAACCCACGGCATGCCGCCAGGTCCGCGCCGTAGTGAACGCTGATCGCGTCAAAGTAACGTCCCGCCCCCTTCTCCAACACGGTCTTGAGGAACGGCCGGTATACACCCCCTTCCGGCAGACCGCCCGTCGCCCCGAACGCCACCAGCCGGGCCTCCGGGTCGCCACGCTTGAGCGCCGTGTACGCCACGCCCAGCGACTCGACCAGATCGCCCAGAATCTCGTCGCTCGTGGTGTGACCGAACCGCCCCTTCCAGAACAGCTCAACGTCCGGCTCGTTCCAGAATTCCCACGCCTCGACCCGCCCCTTGTACCGCTTGGCCGCCGCCTCGCAGAACTCAGCCAACGCCTCCGGCTGCGGCATGTAATGCCGCCGTTGCTCCGCCTGGCTCTCCGGCGCCGTCGACGCCCACGGCGGACTGTAAAAAATGCACGGCAGCATGGCCAGTCCCAGCCGCTCGCACTCCGCCGTCAAGAGGTCCGCCACGCCCCACCGAAACCCGCCCAACCCCGTATGAATGTCCTCCCACGTGAATGGATGCCGCACCCACGCAAACCCCAACCGACGCGACACCCGCAACACCCGAAGCGCCGGTTCAGGGCCCTCGCCCATCAAATGCGTGATGTGCGTCACGTTCACCCCAAGCCGCGGATTCCGCAACGCCCGATCCGCCGGACAAACCACAAACGACTGCCGCTCGCCCCCTACCTCCAACTCGTAGTAACCCACCGGCAGACCCGAAACCTCAAGCCGGCCGGCCGCCTCAAGCCGCCCCTCCCGAACGCGCGCCCCGTCAACGTCCAACACCCGCCAGCCGCCCGCCTGGTCGACAGCAAACGCGACCGGCACACCGGCTGTGAACAGCCCCGCCTCCTCGGCCGGCGACACCGCCGCCTGCCCGACCCCTGCCGCCAGAACCGCCAATACCGCGCCGATCGTCAGTCTGCTCACGATGCCACTCCTTGTGTCGACTCCCGAACTACCACCTTCGGCGGAACCGACCGGTGAATCGCAGCCGCCTGTGAACCCTCAAACCGACCGGCCACCACCTCCACCGCCAAACGCGCCACCGCCTCGATCTCCACCGCCACCGTCGTCAACGGCGGACGAAACACCGCCCCCTCCGGTATCCCGTCAAAACCGATCACGCTCACGTCACGCGGCACATTCAGCCCCCCCTCCTCCAACGCCTTGATCGCACCCAACGCGCTCATGTCGCTGACCACGAATAACCCGGTAAAACCCAACACACCATCTTTCAGCCGACCCCGCAGCGTCTCGTACGCCCGGATCGCCGAACGCTGCCCCATCTGCGTCCCGCACTCGATCACCTCCACCTCCTCCAGCCCGCCCATCCGCGCCTGCCGGCAGAAACCCTGCACCCGCAGCTCGACCACCACCGTCCGCGGCTCCGATACCAGCACCGCCAGCCGACGATGACCCAACCCCATCAAGTGCTCAGCCGCCATCGCTCCGCCCAACTCGTCATCCGGCTCAACGCAATCGATCGCCACGTCACGAAGCACCCGCCCGAATATCACCGTCGGAACGCTGAACCGCGACAGCGCCGCGAAATCCTCCGGCAAAAGCCGCTCGCTCGTCGGCAGGATGATCAGCGCGTCAATCTCCACCTCCGGAAACCCCTGCAGAATCCGGTCCCGGCAGTCGTACCGGATCACCCGCGCCGCCTCACCCGCCTTCGCCACCTCCTCCTCCAGACTCCGCACGTAGCTCGTATAGACCGGCGACGAAAAATCGTCCGGCACCGCGATCGCAATCACGTGCGGCCGCAACGATGCCCCTTCACCAGCCGCCTCCGTCACGAACACCCCCCGACTCGCCTGACGAACCACCGCCCCCTCCTCCGCCAGCCGTTCCATCGCCCGATCCACCGTGAACTGACTCACCCCGAACTCCCGCATCACCGACCGAATCGACGGCAGCCGCGAACCCGGCCGCATCCCCCGGACCTTCTCCCGCAAGTCCTCGTACACTTGCTCCGACTTCGGCATCATCATCGTCGCCATCAATCCATCCTCAACTGTATCGCACTGACCGTATCGTTCGTATCTCATTGTACTATTGTATGATCATCATATCAATCCCCTTGTCCGCGATCTTCACCGGGAAAGTCCTTTTCGCCATCTCCAACCACGATTACCATAACCCTATCTGAGCCTGACGGAGAACCGGATATGCCTCACTTACGAACGTTCCTGTATCCAATCCTCATGGCGGCCATGATGATCGCGTCGCTGCAATGCACTCAGGAAAAACCGATGAACCAGCCAAACGGACCACGTACGCAAGTGACGGCCAGTGCGGCAGTTACGCAGCAGTTCGGCGCCAAGCGCCTCGACTTCCCCGTGCCCGCAAGCAATGGCGGTTACGCCATTCTGCCCGCCAAAACCCGCGCAAGTGGCCGTCATCCCTGGATTTACTACGCCCCATCGTTCATCGGCCAGTTGCCCGCCGCTGAGCACGAGTGGTACTTCACGCAACTGCTCGACGCGGGCTTTGCGATCTGCGGCGTGGATGTCGGCGAATCGTTCGGAAGTCCTGCTGGCCGCGCCGCTTACACCGAGTTGTGGCGGATCGTCACGACGGAATTGCGGTTGGATCGCCAGGCGTGTCTGCTGCCGCAGAGTCGCGGCGGGTTGATGTTGTACAACTGGGCGGCTGAGAATCCGGACAAGGTCCGCTGCGTCGGCGGGATCTACACCGTCTGTAACCTGCGGAGCTATCCGGGTTTAGACAACGCATGCGGCGCGTACGGCCTGACGGCGGCGCAGTTGGAATCGCAGTTGGCCGAGCACAACCCGATCGACCGACTCGCGCCATTAGCCGCGGCGGGCATACCCATTTTGCACCTTCACGGCGATATGGACACCGTCGTTCCACTCGAACACAACTCAGCCGAGTTGATCCGACGGTATCAGGCGCTCAGCGGTCCGGGTGAGTTGATCGTCGTTCCGAGCAAAGGCCATGAGGTGTGCCCCGAGTTTTTCCATCGTCCGGAGTTGGTGGAGTTTTTCGTGCGTTGCGGCGGTTGACTCTTGCCGGGGTTGTGCTATGATCGAGTCGGGTTCATCGTGGTCTTGAGCATTGAGGAGTCGCGAGTGATACGTCGGTAGGTTTGCGGAACGTGCGAATGGCGGGACGGCTTTCGGGCCGGCCGGTGGGTTTGCGCGTTTCGTGTATTTGACGTTGGCTCGCGGCTTGTTCCCTTCCGGTTTTTTCACCTGTCGATGCGGTCGCCGCGGGCGGTTTGTGGACGGCTGCAAATCGAACGGGAGATGACGGCCATGGCGACGGTCAAGGGCGACCTGCTGGTTGAGGATATCGTGTTTTTCTATCCGGGTTCGGCGGACCCGGTGTTTGAGGGTTTGACGGTTCGTTTTCCGGTCGGCTGGTCGGGGGTGATCGGGCCGAACGGATCGGGCAAGACGACGCTGCTGCGGATCGCCTGCGGACAGCTTGAGGTGCAGCGCGGGCGGGTGATCGCTCCGGAAAGGATCATTTACTGTCCGCAGCGGACGGACGATCCGCCGGTTTGTCTCGATGCGTTTTTGTCGGCGACGGACCATCATGCGTGCGGACTTCGCGGTCAGTTGGCGATTGAGGCGGATTGGCCGGGGCGATGGGACAGCCTCAGTCACGGCGAGCGTAAGCGGGCCCAGATCGCCACGGCTTTGTGGCAGCAGCCGGGCGTGCTGGCGGTCGATGAGCCGACCAACCACATCGACGCACAGGCGCGTGACCTGCTCGGCCGGGCGATGCGGACGTTCAGCGGGATCGGCTTGCTGGTGAGCCACGACCGCGACCTGCTGGATGAGCTTTGCGGGCAGTGTTTATTTATCGAACCGCCGACGGCTTCGATGCGGCCGGGCGGATACACGAAGGCAGCCGAACTGGTCCGGACGGAGCGGCAGCAGGCCCGTCAGCGGCGGGATGAGGCGCGCGGCGAGCTCAAGCGGCTGTCGCGCGAGGCGGCCAAGCGGCGGCAGAAGGCGGATCGTGCGGACGGCATGCGGTCCAAGCGGTCGCTGGGGCGGCGGGATTCGGACGCCCGCGAAAAGATCGACCGGGCGCGGGTGTCGGGCAAGGACGGTCAGGCGGGCCGGTCGCTTCGGCAGATGCGTGGGCGGCTTGATCAGGCCCAGGAGCAGTTCGACTCGCTTCGGGCGAGGAAGGATCAGGCGCTGGGATTGGAGCTGACGGGCAGCCGGGCGAGGCGGAATTTCCTGTTTCGCCTGCCGAGCGGGCGCTTGCCGATGGGCGAGGACCGCGATCTGACGTTCGGCGAGCTGGCGATGCGGCCGGACGACCGGGTCGCGCTGGTCGGGCCGAACGGGGCGGGCAAGAGCACGCTGGTGCGTCACATCGTCTCGCGGCTTGAGTTGCCGGCGGATCGGGTGATCGTGATGCACCAGGAGATCGACACGGCTGAGAGTCGGCGGATCGTGGAGGAGGTTCGCCGGCTGCCGAACGACGAGCTCGGGCGGCTGATGCAGGAGATCGGGTGTCTGGGGTCCGATCCGGTGCGCGTGCTGGACACGGAGGAGCCGAGTCCGGGCGAGGTGCGCAAGATTTTGCTGGCGGCGGGGATGGCCCGTCAGCCGTGGCTGATCGTCATGGACGAGCCGACAAATCATCTCGATCTGCCGTCGATCGAGTGCTTGGAGAAGGCGCTGACCGAGTGCGACGCGGCGCTGCTGCTGGTGAGTCACGATCGGAGGTTTCTGGAGCGGTTGACGCGGACGCGGTGGGAGGTCGGCGCGGAGGCGGGTGATGTGGCTGGGCGACGGACGACGGTGACGGTCAGGCAGGCTGGGAGTTCGGATTAGCACGGAGCACGCGGGCGAAGACAAGAAGTCAGAAGCCAGTAGTCAGTAGCCAGAATGGAGAAGGCAGACTCCGCCGAGGGCGGTGGAGCACGCGGAGGGGACTCCTGATTTCGGATTTCGGATTTCGAATTTGTTCGGAGAAAGGCGTTCGATTGCGGCGGATAGAGGAGAAGGTAGACGGGAGTCCGGGGGTCCGCAGATCAGGTGGTCGGGCCGGAACAGAAGGGGCAAAGGCCGGTCTCCCGCGGAGGGGCGGAGACGTGGAGGGTTGAACAGGAGGCGGCGAAGGCAGCCAAGCGGGCTGACAAGGGAGCTTTCAAATCCTGACTCCAGGCGTGCAGGCTACCGCGCTGAAGGCTTCGTGGCGTGGGGCACGGCCGGTACGGTCGTATCGCCACCTTCGGACAACGCAGGGCAGGTTGTGGGTACGTCCACCCCGACCTGAGGCAGAAAGACCTTCAAATCGTCGACACGCCAAAGGCATTCACTCTCGCCGAACTGGCTTTTGATGCGGCTAACTGCCTCCGGCGTTAGTGGAAACGATATCAGATCTTGTCCCGCCGTGAGGTAATATCCAGTGTTCGGGGCAGGTTCGAAACCCATCCACCGGCGAGGTTTGTCCGAGATAATCAGTTCCACCTCAAAGGGCGTGCTCTGCACGATGGTCTTGCTCCAGCGAAACTCGGAGCCGGCGTCCACCAGCAGCAGGATGTTGTGTTCCTCCTCGAGCAGCACGTAGTTGTACTCGTGATCCACGAATTTGCGTGGCCCGCCCCACTTCACATATCGCCCGATGCCGTACTCAATCGTTCGATCAGAGAACAGGGGCCGCGGCGGCAGGTGCTTCTGGCTGTGCGATCGAGTCAGCCAGACGCCCACATTGAGCAGGAGCGAGAGGAACAAAAACAGACCCACTAAGCCCACACCGAGCCAGAATAGGACTCTCAACCCCTGCCGCAAGATGTATCGCCATGAACTCATGCTGGTACACTACAGATGATTCACTTTACAGAACGTGAGACAAAACGCTACTCCGATCAAGAGACAGGTTTTTTGATTCGCCGCGGTCGCTGCGGGCATACGGCTGTTCTCTTCTGAGAAGCGCCCATCGGATCGGCCCACCTTGGCTGAACATCACCCTTCTGCCACTCGATCACAGGCAATTATAACACATCAGTAGTTTACGCCAAGACCTTTTCCGGCCCAAACGTCGCCCGGGTGGCGCGTTTGGTAGTGTCCTCTGGAGGGCACGGTGCACCCGGAACGGAATGCTTGATTTCGAATTTCGGACTTTGAATTTGCTCGGAGGAAGGCGTTCAGCGGAGGCGGATGGGAGAAGGGTGGGTCACGCAGAGGGGCGAAGGGTCCGAACAGAAGGGAGCGGAGGGGAAGAACATCAGACTTTCAAGACTGACCCCAGACGAAGCGGCGGGTCAGGACTCGCCCTGCCGAACTTTCAAGACGTGACCGCAGTTGGTCCGCTCTTTGGCGTCGCCGGCTATGGCCCGTATTCCACGGCACGTGGTAGGATGGTGAATTTGTAGAAGCCAGGGCTATCGACATGCTCGAGGTACCCCTCGATCCCCATGGACTGGATCAGGTCGCGAATGGCCATCGCTTGTCCGGTTCGCTGGAGGAGGATGCTGGTGGACTCGCTGGAATAACCTTGGTCTCGGAAATCTGCGCGGGCCGCCTCATGTAACGCTTCCGCCCTCTGGATGCCCTCGCGGCTCTGCGCGTGCACGATGCCGATCGCCGCTGAGCCTTGTACGACGCCGACGAGCCCGGCGAAGCCGTCATCGGGCCCTCCCGCCGAGACCGGGAGGAGCCCGTCGAGCCACGCCTTGACAAGTTCCCTCGCGCCATCGGGGCTCATCGCTTGGATCAGGACTCTCTCGGCCTCCTCTCCGCCCAGGAACCCCAGCCACCGGATCGCCAGGAGCTTGCCCGTGCATTCACGGTGCGTCTCAATCGCCCCTTCCCGCCAGTCATCCGACCGGCGGATGTAGTTAATGATCACGGAGGCGGATGCCGGGTCGTCGCTGAGATAGCAGATCGTCTTGGCGATGTTGGACCAGTAACGCCGGTAGGCGGGATCGTCCAGAAGCGCGTGCAGGACGGGGACGGCCTCCCGCGTCAGCAGTTCCCGCGTCACTCCCGGAGTTATCTCATGGTCGGATCGGCGCACAAACGCCCGCGGATCCCGTTGATCGAGTTCGAAGGTTCCCCGGTCCGCCAGGTCGCCGGCGATCTGAAGCTCGGCCGTCCGGCTGAAGGCCTGGAAGCCCTCGTCGACCTCGCACGCCGCTTGAGAGGTGCTTACCGGGCGGTCGCCCAGCGGTTCCTCGGGCGCTTGCGCCCTCTCTTTCTCAGTCAATGGAGGCGGGCTGGAGGGACCCTGAGACGCCGGTTGACGCAGCAGGTAGATGCCGGTCAACAGACACCCACCGGCAACGACGATGAATACCGCGGACTTGGTTGATGCCTTCATTGGGTTGCACCTCTTTAAGGTCCCGAGGCAGACGCTCAAAGCACCTGGCCTGCGGAGGGCGATTGAGCTTTTGAAGTCCGCACTGAGGTTATCTATTTTCGCTGGCGTGTCAAGGAGTATCGAGGCGACCGCAGGGGCTGTCGCTGTGGGGTAGGCCGTCGCGATTGGCAGTCATTGTTGGATTAGCACGGAACACGCGGAACACGCGGGCGAAGACAAGAAGTTAGGAGTCAGTAGCCAGAATGGAGGAGGAAGACTCCGCCGAGGGCGGCGGAGGTGCATTAGCGGCGAGAGTCCATTGGCGGAGGTGCGTTGGCGGCGAGGGCGGGGTGATTGACGGGGGCGGGTCAGGCGAGGGAGAGGTTGGCGGTGTTGAAGTTGAGGGCTTGGAGGTGCCGTTTGGAGCGTTGGTGCATTTTTTGGGCGTCGGTTTCGGAGTGGTCGTCGTAGCCGCGGAGGTGGAGGAGGCCGTGGATGAGGTAGAGGGCGAGTTCGGCTTGGGGGTTGAGGGACAGTCGTTTGGCGATGAGGCGGGCGCGTTGGGCGTTGACGACGACCTGGCCGACGAATGGGGTTTCGGCGGGTTCGGAGAGTTCGAAGGCCAGTACGTCGGTTCGGTATCGTCGGCCGGTGTACTGCTGGGCGAGGTCGGCCATGCGTTTTTCGCCGACGACGGCGAGGCTGATCTGGGCGGCTGGTCCCTTTTCGGCTTGCCAGACGTGTTCGGCGATGCGTCGGAGGCTGGCTTGCGCAAGGGGCATCTTGCGGACGAGGACGGCGATCTGGAGGTCGAGTTTGTTTTTTGGGGACGGGCGAGCGGTCATGAGGCCGTCTCCCGGGGTTCGGGCCTGGGTTCTTTCTTTTCTTCCCTGTCACGGTCGGCATCCTGCGACGGGTACTTGATCCGCCCGTGGTACATGGCCCAGAGGCTTCGGGTGAGGCTGTCTTCGACCTGGTGGAGTTCGCGGAGGGTCAGTTCGCAGTCGTCGAGCTGTCCGTCTTCGAGGCGTCGTTTGACGATCTGGTGGACCTGGTTTTCGATGCTGCCGACGGTGGGTTCGGAGAGGGCTCGGGTCGAACCTTCGGCGGCGTCGGCGAGCATGAGGATGGCGCTTTCACGGCTGTGGGGTTTGGGGCCGGGGTAGCGGAATTCGATGTCGGAGACGGGCTCCTGGCCGGCTTCGCTCCGCTGCTGGTTGGCGAGGCGGTAGAAGTATTCGACGAGGGTCGTGCCGTGATGCTCGGTGATGAACTGGTGGAGGACCTTTGGGACGCCGTACTCTTTGGCCAGTTCGAGGCCGTCCTTGACGTGTCCGATGATGACGAGCAGGCTCATGGCGGGCGAGAGGCCCTTGTGCCGGGTGAGGTTCCGGGTGGGCTGGTTTTCGACGAAGTATTCGGGTTTGGAGAGCTTTCCGATGTCGTGATAGAAGGCTCCGACGCGGGCGAGGAGGCCGTTGGCTCCGATGGCCTCGGCGGCGGTTTCGGCCATGTTGCCGATGAGGAGGCAGTGGTTGAAGGTGCCAGGGATTTCGAGGGCGAGCCGCCGCATGAGGGGTTTGCTGGCGTCGCTCCATTCCAGGAGGGTCATGCTGGTGGCGATCTGGAAGAGGCGTTCGATGCCGGGCAGGATACCCTGGAACATGAAGACGGCGACGAAGGCGGCGGCTGCGGCCCAGACGGCGTTGATCAGTCCGTAGCCGATCTGCTGGTAGGTGACCAACTGGTAGCACCAGTCGATGGCGAAGCTCATCATGGCGGCGGCACCGGCGACTTCGATCAGCTTGGATCGGCTTCGGACCTCGTCGAGGATCATGGTGACGGTCACGCCGCCGGTGAGGAGGGCGAGGAAGAGGCCGAAGTCGCCGCGCATGGCGAGGACCAGAAGGGCGGTCAGGGTCACGGTGATCATCAGGGAGAAACGCTGGTTGTAGGCGACGGTCATGACGAGGGCGACCAGCACCACATGGAAGACGGCGTGGTATTCGTTGAGTCCGGCCAAACTCAGGACTCGTCCGAGGGTGATGGGGATGAACATGATGGCGGCGAGGGCGGCGCATCGGGTCCAGTTCATGGTGGCCCGCGGCTCCCATTTGACGCTGTAGATTCCGATGACGAGGGTGACGACGGCGACGAGGGTGACGATACCGGCGTTGGCGAGAATCTTGGTTCGGGCGCTGAGCGCCTCCCAGTAGGCGTGGTGCTCGGCTTCGAGGACGGCCAGATCGCGGCTGGTGATCATCTGCTGGGGCGGCATGAGGACCTGGCCGGGCTCGTAGCGGCGGTAGCGGTCTTCCTGGGCGTTGTAGTTGATCTGTCGTTGTTTTTCGGTTTCATCGACGTCGAAGAGCCAGACGGCCTGTGCGCCTTCCTTGAAGAGGTCGGCGAGGTATCGTCGGACGGGGGTGGTCATGGGTCGCGGGAAGGGGGCCACGGACCGCTGGAGCAGTTCGGCGACCTCATCCTGGCGGTTGGCGAAGGTCCATCGTCGGGTTTCCTGTCCCGTTCGGGTGGCTGGGTCCATCAGGACGACGGATCCGACCTTCTGGTATTTTTCGGGCATCCGTTCAATGATGTGGGTGGCGGCCAGGGCGGCGCGCAACTGCTGGAGGTCCTGCTGGAATTCCTCGAAGGTGTAGCCTTCAACGAGGAGGGCTTGGAGTCTCTGGAAGGCGGGTTCGTCGATGCCCCATCGGGTGTCGAGGGCCTGTCGTTTGTCCTGATCGAGGTTGGCGTAGAGTTCGGTGGCGCGCAGGTCGTTGTAGAGTCCGGTCAGGTCACGTTCGATCTGTCCGAGGAGGCTCTGGTTGAGGCGGTAGTAGTTTGGGGTGGATTCCTGAGCTTCGCGTCTGGCCCGTTCGGTGGCCTCCTGGTCGAGGACGCTGAACGGCTGACGGACGCGGATTTCCTGCCAGGGTCGCTGGCCCTCGCGCCAAGGCATGACCTGGCCGCCGGCGATGATGACGAGGCTGGTGGCGACGATGAACAGCAGTCCGACGAGGACGGCGTGGGCTGGGATTCGGAAACCGGGCCCTCGTTTGGGCGCAGCGGCCCCGATGCGCGCCGCCCGCCCCTTTCGCGCGTCCATGCGTTTGGGTTTCCTGCCGAAAAACATCGCCATATTAACTACAAGATATCGGACGATTTGCCAAGGCCGTTTCCTGCTGTCCGAGTCGGTCGGGCCGTCGCTCGGGGCAGAAAGGGCCGAATACAACCATCATGCATACACAATAAGTCATATTACTAATAGCCGTGGCCCGGCCTTGGACTGCTAGGGCGTCTGGCGGGTCACGGGTTCGGCATCGCTTGCCGGTCGGCCGACCCGGCCGTCGCCGCCGTAGGCTTCGACGATGGACTGGACGAGTCGGTGGCGGACGATGTCCTGTCGATTGAGTCGGACGACGGCGATGCCGTCGATTCGGTTTAGCTTGCGGGCGGCGTCGATGAGGCCGGACTGTTCGGGGCGTTCGAGGTCGATCTGGCTGTCGTCGCCGGTGACGATCATCTTGGAGTGGTGGCCCAGGCGGGTGAGGAACATGAGCATCTGGGAGGCGGTGGTGTTCTGGGCCTCGTCGAGGATGATGGCGGCGTTGTTGAGGGTTCGGCCTCGCATGTAGGCGAGGGGGATGACCTCGATGACGTCGTTGACCATGAAGCGTTTGAGCTGGTCGAAGCTCATCATGTCGTGCATGGCGTCGAAGAGGGGGCGCAGGTAGGGGTTGACCTTGGCCTGGAGGTCGCCGGGCAGGTAGCCGAGTTTTTCGCCGGCTTCGACGGCGGGCCGGACGAGGACGATTCGCTTGATGGTTCCGCGTTTGAGGGCTGAGACGGCCATCGCGACGGCGAGGTAGGTTTTACCCGTTCCGGCGGGTCCGAGGCAGAAGACGAGGTCGTTGTTGCCGATCGCGTCGAGGTAGTGGGCCTGGCCCTCGGTTTTTGGGGTGATTCGGGTGCCGCGGGCGTAGACGTCGACGCCGCCTTCGGCGGTCATGCCGACATCGGTTTCGACGGCGGCGTCGGCGAGTGCTTCGTGGACGTCGCCGGTGTCGAGTTGGTCGCGGTCGCGGAGCATCTGCTGCATTTTTTCGATCACGCTGGCGGTTTTGCCGACGGCGTCGCTGGGCCCGGTGATCTTGACCGCGCCGTCGCGGGCCACGAGCTGGACGCCGAGCATCTCTCGCAGCAGCCGCAGATTACGATCCTGGGGGCCGAAGAGGGCCAGTCGATGGGCGTGTGGTTGTAAGGTAACCGTCAGATCCAAAGCGGATCAACCTCCTTAATCGTCATGGGCTGAACGGCCGGTTGCGGGTGTGCCCGCTGCACTCTCCTCAACCGGTTGAAGCCTGTATATTACTCAGAATTATATACCAGATAAGACCGGCGGGCAGGACGGAATCGACAAGATCGAGGACGCCGCCGAAGGCTGGGAGCATGCGGGCGGAGTCCTTGGCGCCGCAGTCCCGCTTGATGAGTGACTCGATGAGGTCGCCGAAGTGGCCGACCAGGCCCAGGAGCAGTCCGATGGCGGCGGCGGCGGGCCAGTCGAGGTTGGGGATGGCGAAGGCGCGGGCGCAGATGACGGTGACGATGGTCGAGGCGGCGAGGGCTCCGATCAGGCCTTCGATGGTCTTGCCCGGGGAGAGCCACGGGGCCAGCTTGTGTCGTCCGAAGGCTTTGCCGGTGAAGAAGGCCCCCATGTCGCCGGACTTGACGGCGGCGACCATGACGACCACGGCGAGGGGTCCGAAGTCGGTCCGGACCTTGACGATGTAGGAGAGGAGCAGTCCGACGTAGAGGATGCCGAAGATGGTGACGCCGACGTGGGCGACGGCCCGCTGGGTTTCGCGGCGGGCGATCTGGGCGTCGAAGGCAAAGCACAGTATAATGGCGGCCACCGCTGCGGTGTCGAGGGCGTAGGCTTGGAGCTGGAGGGAGAAGACGGGAATGACGGCCAGGGCCATGGCGGCGAGCACCATCAGGCGGCTGAAGGGCCGGTAGCCGGCTTCGCGGACGAGTTGTGCGAATTCGAAGGCGCCTGCGGCGGCCAGGACGGCGGCGAAGAGGGCGAGGACAAAGCCGTCGCGCAGGAGGGTGCCCGAGACGGTGTCCGGGTCCGGCAGGCCGGCGAAGTAGCCGTCGAGCGTGAAGATCGCACCGAGCAGCGCGATGAGGATCGCGCCGAAGAAAAGTCGCCACTTGAGCATGGACAATGTTTCTCCTGTGTTATTGAGAGTAAGGGTGTTGGCGGGTCAAGTAAAGGAATTTCGGCCTTGTCGGCGGTAGTTGCGGCAGGTAGGCTGGTGGGCCACATACAGGAGCGGCGCCGATGGAATTGACGTACAAGGCGGATTTTGAGCGGGTCAAGGACGTTTGGCGGCATTTTTGGAACGGGGAGATGGTGAGGCGTCCGGTGGTGGTGGCGCAGGTGTCGCGGCCGGGGCGGTCGCCGGGCAATCCGGGTCACCTGCGGTATCTGCGGGCGAACACGCGGCGTTGGGAGGAGCAGCTTGCCGCGATCGACGGTTGGCTTGAGGACACGGTGTTTCTGGCTGAGGCGGTTCCGCATTTTTCGCCCGATCACGGTCCGGATCAGTTCGCGTGTTTTTACGGCGGTCGGCTGGAGCATTCGGCGGACTCGCCGGAGACGAACTGGGTGCATCCGTTTGTGGACGGGCGGTGGGAGGCGGTGCTGCCGTTGCGGCTGGATCGGGAGGGTTCGGTGTGGACGAGCGTGATGGGTCTGAGCCGGCGGCTGGCTGAGCATGCCCGTGGGCGGTATCTGGTTGGTGCGTGCGACCTGCATTCGAATCTGGATACGCTTCTGGCGATGCGTGGCGGCGAGGGGCTGTGCATGGATTTGATCGAGCAGCCGGAGGCGATCGGGGCGGCGATGGCCGATGTGCGGCAGGCGTATCCGGTGGTGTACGACGAGCTGTATCGGGCGGGCGGGATGAGCGCCGAGACGGGTTCGATCGGCTGGATTCCGTTCTGGTCGGACGGGCGGTTCGCCACGATCCAGTGCGACGCGCTGTGCATGATCAGCCCGCAGATCAGCCGGAAGATCGTGTTGCCCGCGCTGGAGGAGGAGGCGGAGTTTCTGGATCACTGCGTGTTGCACTTCGACGGGCCGGGGGCGTTGCCGCATCTGGACGACGTGCTGTCGATCAAGGCGATCGACGCGATTCAGTGGGTGCCGGGCGACGGGCAGAAGCCGATGCGCGAGTGGATTGACGTGCTGCAGCGGTGCCAGGCGGCGGGCAAGGCGGTGCAGGTGTACGGGGTGAATCCCGAGCACGTACGTCAGTTGCACAGGATTCTCAAGCCGGAGAAGACGGTTTATTGCGTTGAGGCGGAGCATCCGGATCGGATAAACGAGTTGCTCGATTGGCTGGAGAAGAACACGTAGGAGACGGCGGCGCGGCGGTTTTGGGCAAGCGGGCATGGGACCTGGAGGTTGTGCCATGAGCGGTGAGAGCGGTTCGAACGGGTCGGAAGGGCTGAACGGTTTGACAGTCTGCAATCGCGGCCGCTGCGGGCAGAACAGTGGTGTTGTCCGTGAGCGGTTCGGTGAGGACGTTCTGCAGTTGGATCCGAAGCCGGATTACGTGCTGATCTACATCGGGATGAACGACGTCATCAACGACCGGTTTTTCACGCCGCTTGCGGCGTACATAGAGAACGTTTCGTGGATGGTTGAGCGGGCCCGGGCGGCGGGGATCGAGCCGGTGATCTGCACGATCCACCATTGCGTGGAGGAGAAGGTTTACCCGCACCACCCGCGGGAGAAGTTCGGCGAGGAGACGCCCAACGTGAAGATGGACCGCTATAACGCGGCGCTAAGGAGGCTGGCGGCGGAGCGGGAGGTCGCGCTGGCGGATTTCGGCGGCGTGACCGATGGCACGGAGCGGTCGGCGTTCCTGAGCGAGGACGGCGTGCATTTGACGGCGGGCGGCAATGTGCTGCTGGCCAGGTGCTTCCTGGAGGTGATCGGCCCGAGGCTGCGCGGGCGGGAGACGATCGTCTGCTGCGGCGACAGTTTGACGTACGGGTACGGGAATCAGGGCGCGGGCACGGCTGATGGAGAGACGTACCCGGCGATGCTGCGGCGGTTTCCGATCTATCCATAGAGCCGATGCAGCAGGGTTTCGAAGTCATCCGGCAAGGCGGCCAAGGGTTTTCCGTCGCCTTTTTGGGCGTAGCGGATGATGTTCATCAGCATGCGGTCGGCGGCGGGGTTGATATCCAGGTTTTCAAGGATGCGGAGCGTGTTGATGAAGAACCGGCCGTGGCCGAAGCGATAGCCCGCAAACAGCAACCCTGCCGCATAACCGGTCCTGAACTTTTCACTCAGCATTCCATCGTTATAGCCCGTGGCAAACCAGACCGCGGCCACGTCATCGGGGGTGTCCTGTCCGTCAAAGACGAAGTGTGTAATGACCTGATCGTAGTACTCCCAATCCATGACGCCCTTGCACGGCAAACCCTCGAACACCGGATGCGGCTTGGCCAGGCATTCCTTGTGATAGACCCAGTCACCGAACGAGTAACCGCACCCCTTGGTTTCCAAAGGCAGCCAGCCGACGGCATTGTCACCGCGTTTGAAGGCGTACGGCGAGAGGAAGACGACCGTGCTTCCCCTGGCGATTCGCTGCAGGAGTGCCTTCCACTGGTCGAGCCCGGCGTCGGTTTTGGAGAGGTCACCGACAAGGATGACCTCACGGACCTGGGGATGGGCTGCAAAGGGCCGGCAGGTGACCCCGTGGGCCGTCAGCCAGTGCTCGGTTTCCCGGCTCAGGCCCAGGACGGTGACTTCGCTCTTTGACGCGGCGACGGGCGCCGACACGTAGAACTTTCGTCTGGCCCCGGCGGGTGCTCCGCCCTGCTCCAGCGACGCGGTAAACTCGTACGCTCCGGGCGGAACATTCAGTTTAATGCTTTCACGGAAGACGACGACCGCCAGCGGGCCATCGGACCCTTTTGGCGGCTGGGGTACGCTGAACGTGACGTGTTTTTCCCAGACGGCTCCCGGTTCACCAAACACTTTGAGATCCGCGGCATAGGTTCCCGGTTTGAGTACATCCTCGGTTGCCAGCACGGCTTCGATCGTAAACTGCCGGCCTGCATAGACATGACCCGGTTCGACGAAGAGGCACCACCGCAGCGGGGCCCAGCCGTCCCGCAGGGCATCCATCATCCCGGGTTTGAACTCGCGGGCATACGTCCAACGGCCGTCCCCCACGCCGACATCGACCATGGTGGTGATGCTGAGGCCGCACATTTTGGGGTTGGAGCGGATCAGATCATACTCCAGGCGCGACTGACGCACCTGCTGGGCGTAGCTGTCGATGAACATATCCTCGGGGAACGCATAGACGTCGTTCATTCCGAACCGGTTCCAGTCGGCGGTTAACAGTTCGACCTGCTTTTGCAGCCGCTTGTAGTTATTGAGCTCCACGGAAGCGCCGGCTTGCTGATATTGCCTTAAGCCATCGATGACATTTAACAGACTTCCCGTGCCGGACTCCGATTGAAATATGGGTTTGGCGTCACGGCCGTGATATTTGAAGAAATCCCGACTTGGTTGATCATAGGGTACGAGCGGGTAGTGATGACAATCCCCCAAGACCCGCTGGACCGTTTGGCCCAGTCCGCCCTGAACAAAGGTGGGGTGGGTTTTTCCCTCGGCGTCGACTTCGTCGGCCGGCAGTCCGCCGGTCGTTTCCTTTCCCCACTGGGCTTCCCATTCGGTGCTTCCGGGGTTGGACAGGGAGCCGACGGTGATGATGCCGTCCCATCGGCCGCTGTTTAGCAGCACGAGGCGGGAGTCGTCCAGGGCCCGTACTTTTTCCA
>JAAYCJ010000150.1 GCA_012729815.1 Phycisphaerae bacterium
CGGTCTCCTCTGTCTTCACACGCGTCGTCACCTTGTATCCGGGTCGGAGGCAACGGGTCGGATCCGGGGGCCGGGTCAGTCGTCGGCGACCATGTCCTCATGCACTCTGTATCCCAGTGCCTTGAGCATACGAACCAAGGCGTCTCGGAATTGCGTGGCGTTCTCGCGGGGCAGCGGACCGATGACCTTCATCGCTCCCTCAAGGTCAAAGTAGCGGGTGTCGCCCCTTTCTTCATACCCCTCGCCAGAGATTGGGATCATCCAGACGGACCATTGCTCGGGCTCCAGTCCACAGTTGAATTCCATAAGGATAGTGACGTTCTTGTCGTCCGGAACCGCGTGCATGAGCGGCATCCTTTCGTTCCAGACCCATCCTCGCACTGAACCCGAGTGCGGGCAAGAGGCAGTGATACACCTTAGTCAAAGGCGACTTCGATCCATGTCTCCGGGGCTCTGTTGAGGGTTTGGGCCCAGGCTTCGTCCACTCGTTCGGCCCAGGTTGTGCCCATTTCGTATTCGTCGTTAGGGTCGTAGTTGCTGTATTCGGAGGCCCCGCCCCAGACCACGTAGCCTTCCGGCACGTCGAAGGGATCGTCGCCGAAGATGCTTTCGACCTGTTCGCGGTTGTAGCAGTAGTCGCCGGTCCAATGGAGGCCGTCGTAGATGAGGGGCTGCCTGATCGCGTAGCCGTCGGGATAATACTCGGTGAAGATTTTGTAGCGGTTCGAGGATGGGTTCTGCTTGAACTTGTAGACGACGTAGAGCCAGGTCCAGGTGCGTCCGTCGATGATCCTGTCGATTCGGTAGGCTTCGCCCTGCGCCCGCTGGCGCGAGAAGTCCACGTCGAGGAGGTTCTGGCCGACGGTAAAGGTCTGGTTCATGTTCACGGTGGCCAGGACGTTGCCGTTGGGATCCGCGGCGGAGCCTTCGATTCTAGCCTCAATGGGCACCAGCGGCTCGAGGTCGGCGGTGTTCTCGCTGGCCATAGTCACCGACGGCCGCTTGGTGCCGGTGGCAACGGGCAAGAGGTAGTTGACGCCGACGCCTTTGCTGACCGTGCCGGCGGGCAGGCTGGCGCCGCGGACGGTGACGAGGCCCCAGGCCGGCAGGTACAGTTGGCTGTCGGCCATGATAATGTGGAGCGTGGCGGTTCCGCCCTCCGGGTTGGTGCATTCGGTCAGTGACGAACTGAGCGAGGAGAACGCTTCGTAGTCGCAGGTGGCGATCCCGCCGCCGGCCATGTTCTTGAACAGGGCGGCGAACGAGCGGTAGGAGACCGAGGAAACCGGCAGATCGTCCCAGCCGAAGAACGTGCCGCAGCCGCAATTCTCAAACGTCGATTCGAGCTGCCGGCCGTACGGGCAGACCAGGTAGACGAAGCTGTCGGGAAGGGAGTCCATGGCTGCGAACAGGTCGGCCCGCATGTAGAAGGCAACGTCCCCCGACGAGGCCGAACCAGCGACCAGGAGGCTGCCCTCCTCGATCCACTCGTTCCACTGCTCGATGCGGTCGTCAGCCGCGACGCCGTTGTAGTCGACGGCTGAGCAGCACTGGACGTAGAGCGAACTGTCGCCCGAGGGCGAGCCGTAGAGGCCCTGGGCGAAGATGACCACGATCCCGTAATCGGCGAGGTCCAGGAAGTCGTCCGGAGTGATCTCGGTGCTGGTGGCGGTGGTGCGGGTCTTGACGACGATGTCGTCGTCATCCCAGCCGCGGAGTTTGAGCGTGTTGACCGCGGCCGTCACCGCATCGGCGCTTCCGCGCATGTCCGGGTAGGACGGATTGAGCAACAGGGCCTTCCTGGAGGTCGGCGCGTGGGCTTCGGTCGCCAGCTTTTCAACGAGGTCTGCGGGATCGGTCATGACCTTCGCCTGACGAGGCGCGGGCTCGGCCTCTGGGAATACGTCGGGATTCTCATAGTCGATCTCGTCCACGCCGTCTTCGAGAGCGTCGAAATCGACCGTATTGAGGGCGGCGAAGTAACCGTCGTCCATCTTGATGTAGACGGTGTAGCCGTCCTCGAAGAGCTTGGCCTCGGCGACCCCTTCCGTCGCAGCGAGGGCGTTGATCAGGTCGGTCCGGGCCTCGTCGCGGCTCTTGGTCGCCAGCGAGGCGACGAACTGCTCGACCAACGGCGTGACGGCTTGGCGGTCCTCTTCCGGCAGCAGGATGGTGTGGGCGTCGGCGGTGGCGTTTGGATCGACCGCATTGGGATCGGTCGCGTTCGGGTC
>JAAYCJ010000151.1 GCA_012729815.1 Phycisphaerae bacterium
ATCCGCTACAACTATCCGGGCATGTTTCGCCACTTCAGCAAGCCGGACTACTACCACTATTGGAACCGGCCGTGCCATCACCTGACCGGCTTGTATCGCGACATCCATCTGCAGGTCAGCGGGAAGACCGCCATCGACGAGGTGTTCGTGCGGACCTCGGTACGCGAGATGCGACTCGAAGCCGACGTCGCGTTTGCTAACGTTCCCGCCGACGGTGCGACGGCCTTCGCCTCGGTCCGCGACGGCGGTAAGACCGTGCTGGACCTGGGCCGTCTTGAGGTCGAGGCCGCCGATCCGAAGGTCACCTTCGCCAAAGGCTGGGACGATCCAACGCTCTGGGAGCCGTCGAACCCTTACCTCTATCATCTGCAGGTCGAACTGAAGGACAAATCCGGCATGCTGCTGGACCGGCGCTTCACCCGATTCGGCTTCCGCGAGTTCTGGATCGACGGGCCCGACTTCGTCTTCAACGGCCAGAAACCGTTCATGCTCCAGAACGCGGTCATCCACGCCAACTATCTGCCCATGCACCGCAACCACATCCGCGGGCTCTATCAGGATTTCAACCAGCAGGGCAACATCAACATCATCCGCTGGCACGTCACCGGCAGCATCTTTCCCGAGATCGCCGAAATCGCCGACGAGATGGGCATGATGCTTCAGCCGGAGGACGTCGCCCAGCCCGTGCCAATGACCGAACAGGGAATCGTCGATCTGGACCAATGGCGGACGCGGACCGTCGATCGGGCGGTCGCCGCGTTCAAACGCATGCGCAACAGCCCGTCGGTCGTGATGTGGTCGGCGGACAACGAGCACACCGTCTGCACCCAGCCCGACCAGGTCGGCCCGACCGACCGATCCGTGGTCGAGGCCCTGCTCCGCCTCAACGCCGCCGTCAAGCGGATGGACCCGACCCGCCCCATCGTCAACAACGGCGACTCGACCATCGCCCTGCTGGACTACTGGAAAGACCCGCGCGTCGATACCATCGACGGCCATTACGTGCCGATCAACTTCTTCGTCGACTGGCAACGGCGCTTCGGCAAACCCTGCACCACCGGTGAGGAATCGATGGGCGGACCGTTCGGCTGGACCTACCAGGGCGAGAGCCAGGGCTACCTCGGCCGCGGCGAAGATCCCGGCCCGTACTTCTACAAAGCCGTCAACGCGGCGGCGAACTATCTGAGCGATCGAATCCGATCGTGGAAGAACCTGGGCCTGCCTGGCATCTGCCCCTTCGCCTTCACCCTCCGCTACAACCCCTGCCTGCTCGCCTGGGACGGCGTCCACTACGGCGGGGCCACCCCGGATGTTCCCTGGCCGGCCCTCTCCGGCGAAGGCCCCAAGCCGCTGCGCTACGGCTATGACTGGGGATTCAGTTACAACTTCTTCGACCCGTCCGCCCCGAACATCTATCTGCGGACCTGGAACGCGGTGCGCGACAGCTTCGACGAGACGCCCAGGCTCGAACCGCGCCTCTCGCCCGAAGTCATCGTCGAACTGCTCGACGCCGACGGCCAACCGATCGCCG
>JAAYCJ010000152.1 GCA_012729815.1 Phycisphaerae bacterium
CTGAAGCCGCGGTATCGCGGACGGGGGTTGGGCAGGAGGTTGACGGAGTCGGCTTTGCGGTGGATGGATGAGCATGGGGTTTCGAAGAAGGTCGTGGTTGCGTTGGCGGGGAATGAGTCGGCGGTGGCGTTTTACCAGCGGTTGGGTTTTCGGCCTCGGAATGTTGAGATGGAGTTGCATAAGAGCAGTAAGGCAGAACCAGGCGCTGCGCCGGAGGGCGCGGAAGACGCGGAGGGGAGAAATGAAAAGTGAAAACAGAAAATACTAAAATGCAAAATGGGGATTGGTGGAGGGCGGGTGGTGAATCGCGACTCGAGGTCACGTGTGATGGTGGTCAGGGTGGCGGGTGAACCTGCGGCTTGGCCGCAGAACCTCCCGCCCTACCAAGGAGTGGTTCGCGGCGGGAGGGGATGCCAGAAGTGACATCAGATTACCATTCAACACATTGTCTGGCGGCGGATAGCGGGTAGAGTAGGTTGGAGGATTGGAGCCTGACTGGGATCGCGTGGATTGCCGGCTGGGATGGGTTGGGCGGTGCGGTATTGGGCGGGCGGCGACGGCGTTTCCTTTGGCCCGGTTGCGGAGCCTGGGCACGGGCTGTGTTTGCGGAAGTGAGAGGGTATCATGACCCACACGTTGTCGTACGAGCGATACCAAGACAAGGTTTTGGCTGGTTGGATCGGGAAATCCATTGGGGGCGTGATCGGCGCGCCGCTTGAGAATCACAAGTTTTATCACGACCTGACGGTGGATCGGTTATGGCCGGAGACGGTCGGAGCCAACGACGATCTGGACATTCAGATTGTGTGGCTGGAGGCGATGCAGGAGCGTGGCGTGCATTTGACGGCGCGGGACCTGGCTGAGTTCTGGCAGGATCGGTGTTTCTACAATTTTCTGGACTATGGTTACTTTCTGTACAACTATCAGCGTGGGATTGGACCGCCGCTGTCGGGGACGTGGAACAATCGGTTTTTCGAGGAATCGGAGGGGTGTCCGATTCGCAGCGAGATCTGGGGGTTTGTGTGTCCGGGGAATCCGCGGCTGGCGGCGGAGCTGGCCCGGCTTGACGGTCAACTCGATCACGGCGGGTTGAGCGTTGAGATTGAGATGGTTCAATCGGCGGCGGCGGCGCAGGCGTTTGTGTGCGACGATTTGGAGAGGGTTCTGGCGGCGGGTCTTTCGGTGCTGCCGGCTGGGAGTCGATTGCCGGCGGTGGTGTCGCGGGTTCGGGGGATCTGCGCGGGTCACCGCGATCCGTACGCGGCGTGGCGGCTGATCATCCGGGAGTACGGCGACCGGGACAGTTCGAAGGCGATCACGAATTTCGCGCTGGTTTTGATGGCGCTTTTTTTGGGCGGAGGCGATTTTCGGCAGACGACGCTGTTGTGCGCCAACGGCGGCTGGGATACGGACTGCACAGCGGCCACGGCGTGTGCGCTGCTGGCGGTCATGCTGGGCACGGAGGGACTGCCTTCGGAGTGGGTGGAGAGACTGGACAACAAGTTGATCTCCGACCTGAACGTTCGGCACAAGAATGCGCTGCTGGTCGATTTTGCGGAGGAGACGTGTCGGGTGGGCGTGGAGATGGCGGCGGCCCGGAATCCGCTGATCGAGCTCACGGGGGCTCCCGCGGTCACGGTCCGCCCGGCGCCGCGGGCGGCGGTGGGTATTGAGGTGGAGTATCCCGCTGATCCGGTTCTTTGGCGTGAGCGAGCGACGCCGGTCCGGCTGATCGTGCGCAACCCGCTATCGGGTCCGGCGGAGGGCGTGCTTCGGTTGACGGCGCCGTCGGAGGTGGTGTGCGACCCGGCTGAGGCGAAGATCGTTGTGCCCGCCAAGGGTCAGCAGGAGCTGACCATCAGCGTCGTGCGGCGTGACGCGGACGGCTGGCTCGCCGACAAGAACCTGTTTGAGGCGCGGTGGATGGAGCGCGGCGGGGAGGAGGTCGCGCGGACGTTCGGGTTGGGCGGGGCCCGTCAGTGGCAGGTCTACGGTCCGTACTGGGACGCGTGGGATCGGACGCGGACTCCGGTATGCCCGTACTACAATGAGACGACGCGGTGCCACCCTCACCGTGCCAATTGCGCCGCGGACTCCTACACGCACTATGTCCAGCTTGACCGTCCGTACCTCGATGAATCGCGGTTGGTCCATGAGGACATTCCCTCGGAGCTGCCGCTTTGCCTTGAGGCGGCGGAGGATCGGATCACGGCCAGCCAGCTCGGGGGATTCGTCGGTCCGGCTGTGTATTATTTCGTCCGCACGTTCCGGGCATGCGGGCCGCTGGGCGATTTTTCGCTTGCGTTTGGGCGTGTCGGACCGCTGAGGGTGTGGATCGACGGCGAGGAAGCGGCTGCGCATGAGGGGTTTCGTCCCTGGTGTCCGGTTGAGTTCGCCGAGATGATCGGGGTGAAGCTGGACGGCCATCCTCGGCGGCTGGTCGTCAAAGCCCTTCGCCTGACGGATGCTTTTACGTTCAGTCTCATGGTTCTGGGGACCGGCGACCCGGAGCGCAAGCGGGGCATTTCGTGGATGCACGACGGGCTGGAGGATCGGCCGGTGGGCGAGGCCGGGCGGGGTGAGGCGGTGTAGGGGTTCGGATGGGAGGCGACGGGGTTGGGGTTATCGGCAGGGGAGGTTTATCGGCTGGTGAAGACAGCCGATAGATTATGTGGGGACGGTCCGTCACAGGACACGGATGGTCGGACAGATGATCGACAGACAGCTTGACTATGTTGCGTTCATCGAGGGGGCGGCGTTCGTTTTTCTGGCGGCGTGCGCGTGGTTGCTGCACCGGGACCCCAAGTCGCGGTATCCCTGGGGGTGGTTGGGATTATTCGGACTGACCTGCGGTGTTTGTCACTGGCTGGAGTTGGTGGCGTTGGATATCGGGTCGGCCGCGTCGTTCACGGCGATTCGCGTGGTCTTGATGGTGCTTTCCTTCGTTTTTTTGATCGAATTCGGTCGGTTGGGGACGCAGGTTTTTGGGTGGCGCGTACCGAGTCGGAGGGTGTTCTTTCCGGTGGCGGCGCTGGCGGGTCTGGGGGCGGTGCAGGGGCTTTCGGGTCTTGCGTTCAGCGGTCCGTGCGTGTTCGGCCTAGTGGGCGGATTGTGGAGCATGTGGGCGTTGGTTCGTCTGGCGCGGTCGGAGGGCGCGTCCTCCCGGCCGTTGGCAGCGGTGGGAGTCGGGATGGCGGGTTACGTTCTGGCGAGCGGGATTATCGGACCGGCCGGCGGGCCGGTCACGGTTTTTCAGGTGGATTCGGAGACATTCCAGCGGACGTTGGGAGTTCCGATCGAGTTGGTTCGCGGACTGCTGGCGGTGATGATCGCGGCTGGAGCATGGGGGCACTACCAGGCGTGCGCCGATCGACAGAAGATCAGGGCCGAGCGCGGGAATCTGATCGGCAAGGGCTATCGGCCTCTGCTGGTATTGGCGGGGATCCTGATGGTCGGATGGCTTGCCACGGACTGGGTGAGCCGCAGCGCGGAATGGAGGATGAGGCGCAGCCTGCTGCTTCGGGCCGGCCTGGTGGCGGCGAGCGTGGATGGGGATATGCTCAGGGAATTGTCGGGCTTGTCCACGGACGCGGCCAAGCCGGCATACGCGACGATGAAGCAGTATCTGTATCACCTGCATCAGGCGAACGAGGACTGCCGTTTCCTGTACCTGGTGAATTTCCAGAACGATCATGTGGTGTTCATGGTGGATTCCGAGCCGTCGGATTCGCCGGACTGCTCGCCGGCGGGGCAGGAGTATACGGAGGCGGCGGCGGGCTTGGCGGGGCTGTTCGGGGGGGGGCCGTCGACGGTGGAAGGTCCGTATACGGACCGATGGGGCACGTGGGTTTCGGCGTTCGTTCCGGTGGTTCGGCCGGGCGAACCGCCGGTGGCGTTGGGGATGGACGTTTGCGCCGATGACTGGCGTGGGATGACGGGGGCGATTCGCCTGACGGCGATGGTGACGACGCTGCTGATCAGCGTGTTGTGGACGGCGTTTTTCGTGGGCCATGGCAAGATGGTGGAGGCGGCGACGCGGATTCGTGCGTCGGAGAAGCAGTATCGGAGTCTGATCGAGGCGTCGTCGAGCTGGATTTCGCTGTGCGATTCGAGCGGCCGGCTTGAGACGATCAACGGGAGCGGCCTGTCGGCGCTAGGCCGATCGGAATCGGAGGTTCTGGGCCGATCGCTGATTGAGCTTTGGCCCGCGGAGGCGCAGGACCAGGTGAGGCAGTCGGTGTTGCAGGTGCGTTCGGGTCAGCGGGCGCCGTTCGAGGTGGGGTATCGTTCGCCGGCGGGCGAGGAGACGATATTCGAGGGGATGCTGAATCCGATTTTGAACGAGGCGGGCCAGGTCTACTCGTTCATGGTGCTGCTGCGGGATATCACGGCGAGCAAGCGGATCGAGGAGGAGCAGGCGCGACGGTTGCGGCGGATCGAAGTGCAGCAGCAGAGCATTATCAGCATACTGAATCATCCGTCGGTGGTGGGCGCGGAATACGATCAGGCGTTGCAGGTGATTACGGAGGCGGCGGCGCGGGCGGTGAACGTGGCGCGGGTGAGCATCTGGCGGCTTGACGGGGAAGGTCGGGTTCTGCGATGCGAGGACCTGCTGGACATTCAGGCACAATCCCATGTGCGTGGAATGGAGCTGAACGCCGGGGACTATCCGCGATACTTCGAGGCCCTGGAACTGGGGCGAACGATCAAGGCGGACGACGCGGTCGAACATCCGTACACGCGGGCCCTCGCGGCCGGCTATCTGATTCCGCTTGGGATTGGTTCGCTGCTGGACGCGGCCATTCATCAGAACGGTCGGGTGGTTGGGGTGGCGAGTTTTGAGCAGGTCGGGTCGCGTCGGACGTGGCATGACGACGAAGTGGTGTTCGCGGGCGTGGTGGCGGACCAGGTGGCGCAGTTGCTGACGAATTTGGAGCGGAAGCGTACGGAGCAGGCGTTGCATCGGGCGGCGGCGGCGGCGGAGGCGGCGAATCGGGCCAAGAGCGAGTTTCTGGCGAACATGAGTCACGAGATTCGCACGCCGATGAACGGGGTTCTGGGCATGACGGACCTGGTTCTTCAGAGCGAGCTGAACGAGGAGCAGCGCGAGTGTCTGGAGCTGGTGCAGAGTTCGGCCCAGTCGCTGCTGGCTTTGATCAACCAGCTTCTGGACTTCTCGAAGATCGAGGCGGGCAGGATGGAGTTGGAGCTTCTGAGATTCGATCTGAAGGCCTGCATGCGGGAGACGGTCCAGTTTTACGCACCGCAGGCGAAGGCGAAGGGATTGGATCTGGTGGAGGCCACGGCGTCGGACCTTCCGGCGTGGGTGGAGGGGGACCCGAGTCGGCTGCGTCAGGTGTTGTCGAATCTGATCGGGAACGCGTTGAAGTTCACGGAACGCGGGGAGATTCGCGTCGGGTCGGAAGGGAGGATTGAGGGGGACACGGTGGATCTTCACATCACGGTGGCCGATACGGGGGTCGGCATACCGCAGGACAAGCGGCTTGAGGTGTTCGAGCCGTTCACGCAGGCGGACAATTCGACGACCCGGCGATTTGGCGGGACGGGTTTGGGGTTGAGCATTTCGAGCAAGCTCGTCGGATTGATGGGAGGACGGATCTGGCTGGAGAGCGAAGAGGGGAAGGGCAGCACGTTTCACGTCGCGGTCCGGATGCGTCTGGCGGAGCCGACGCCGGCGTCGGCGTCGGCAGACTCCGGGGAAGCGGTGGCGTCACCATCGGAACAGCCTGGTCTGCGGATTCTGGTGGCGGAGGACCATCCGGTGAATCAGAGGCTCATCGTGCGGATGCTGACGAAATGGCGTCACGAGGTGACGGTGGCGGAAAACGGGGTCAAGGTTCTGGAGGAGCTTGGGCGAAGCGGATACGATTTGATTCTCATGGACGTCCACATGCCGGAGATGGACGGATTGGCCACGGCGCGGGCGATTCGGGCGATGGAGCAAGGGACGGGCCGGCATATTCCTATTCTGGCGATGACGGCCCTGGCGATGACCGGCGATCGCGAGCGGTGTCTGGAGAGCGGGATGGACGATTACGTCTCGAAGCCGATCGCCATGGACGCGTTGCATCGGAAGATCAGCGAGATCGTTGTTTCGACCGCTGTGTGACGTGAGACCGTCATCCGTTCCCAGTTCTGTTCCTTCGCCCGGTTTGGTCGAGTCGGGGGTGTTCTTTTGGAGCGGCACGGAGGACGCGGAAGGCGCGGAGGGAGTAAATGAGAAGTCAGGATGGCGGGTGAACCTGCGGCTTTGCCGCAGGACCTCCCGCCCTAGCGGAGGTGGGTTCGTGGGTGGTGGCGGGAAGGGGCTCGGTTCCTGACAGTCGTGGCTCTCTGGGGAGGGAAGGCGGGGTTGCGGGGGTGAAGGGTGGCGGCGTCAAGGAGTCCGTCGTCTGGACAGATTCTCGTTCCCCGGATTTGGTGTTATTTCTTGCCCAAGGGGGATGGCTGAGTTACCGATTAAGTTATATCGACAGGTGAAGGGGCCATTTGTGCTGGTTTTGGCCCACATATCATAGGTGAACAACGTTAGCGCCAGGTTGGATGGGCGATAACCGACATGAGAAGCGGTAAGAACATCCCCAGCCACGCCAATGCCGATTATGAGACCTACATCGAGCGGCAGTACTGGCCGTTGTTTGTCCTGACCGTGCCTTTGATTATCGTTTTCTTCCCCACGTTTCACTACGTCCTTCGGGCTGTGCCGGACATCCCTCCTGACAGTCTATCGATCCGGCTCTTTGGGTCCGTGTTTTCAACGTTTTTATTGGTCCTTGCCCTGGTGTTCAGGCCACTTCGAAGCCACATTTCGAAGATGCAGATGATCGGCATGTTGTATGTCCTGGCCGGCACGTTCCAACTGGTGCTCAACAGCCATAATCATCCGATGTACATCGCTGCGTCGCTGACCGGCCCCTATGCCGCCATGGTGTCCCATTTGCGGTTTCGCGATTGGGGAACTGTGGCATTGGCGGCATTGGCCTACTACTGCCTGTCCGCCCTTTACGGCGGGATTCTTTTTGAGACAAGCAGCTATGTCGCCATTTCCATGTACCTGATCAATTACACGGTGATCGCCGGCATGATGCTTCTCAAGGAGCGTCTGATCAGGAAGGAATACTGGGCGAGAGCGGAGGTCCATTCCAAGAGCGTTCAACTGGAGTCGGCGCATCAGAAGCAGGAGCAGCTTGTAGAGGATTTGAAGGTCAAGATGGTCCAGGTGGAACAGGCTCGTGACGCGGCGGAGGCGGCCAGCCGCGCGAAGGGGGCGTTTTTGGCGACGATGAGCCACGAGATCCGCACGCCGATGAACGGGGTGATCGGGATGACGACGTTGTTATGGGACACCCCGCTGACGCCCGAGCAGCGGGATTTTGTCAGCACGATTCGCAACAGCGGCGAGGCCCTGTTGACGATCATCAACGACATTCTCGATTATTCGCGGATCGAGTCGGGACGGATGGAGCTGGAGCGGATATCCTTCGACGTCGTGGAGTGCGTTGAGTCGGCTTTTGACATCGTGATGACGCGGGCGACGGAGAAGGAAGTCGAGTTGGGCTACCGGATCGAGCCGGACGTTCCGGTGATCCTGATGGGGGATGTGACGCGGCTGCGACAGGTCGTGGTCAATCTGCTGGGGAATGCGGTGAAGTTCACGGATCCGGGCGGTCAGGTGATGGTGCGGGTCCGGCGTGAAGAGGACCTGGAGTTGGTTTTTTCGGTTAGCGACACCGGCATCGGCATTGCGCCGGACAAGCAGGCGGCTCTGTTTGAGTCGTTCAGCCAGGTGGACGCGTCGACGAGCCGCAAGTACGGGGGGACGGGGCTGGGCTTGGCGATCAGCAAACGGCTGGTCGATCTGATGGGCGGCCGGATGTGGCTGGAAAGCGAGGGCGTGGTCGGGAAAGGCACGACCTTCTTTTTCACTTTTCCGCTGGCGGGGGCCGACCTGAATCAGCGCATGGTCGATCGGTACCAGGCCGACCAGCCGACGCCGCTGAAGGGCAAACGGGCACTGGTGGTCGATGACTGCAGCCTGACGCGCGAGATTCTCATGCACCAACTGACGACCTGGGACATGCAGGCGCAGGCGGTGGCGTTGGATGAGGGCTCTCTGTCGGGTCTGGGTCAGGACGGCGGCTACGACGTGATTTTTGTCAACCGGCACATTTCCGAGGGCAGTTGGAGCCTGATTGAAGCCGTGCGTCATGGCAATTCCGCGTCGCCGGTTCCGCTGGTCCTGCTGGTCGATCTGGGGCATCGGCGATCTGGCGCCGCGCAGAATCTGGTCGGGGCTTACCTTCCCAAACCCATCAAGGCGGGGCAGTTGCACAACGTTTTGATGCAGGTGCTGGGCGGTATTCCCGCTGAGATGTCGAACGGCTATTCGCCGGCCGTTTCGGAGTTTGACAAACGCATGGCGGAACACACGCCGCTGCGAATTCTGGTGGCGGAAGACAATGCCATCAATCAGAAGCTGGCGAAGCACATTCTGGAGCGGCTGGGGTATCAGGTGGATTTTGCGGGCAACGGCGTGGAGGCGGTATCGTCGGCGCAGCGGCAGCCCTACGATGTGGTCCTGATGGACTTTGAGATGCCGGAGATGGATGGACTGGAGGCGACGCGACGGATAAGGGCACTCCAGCAGAGCGGAGCGGTTTCGCCGTCGCTGCGGATCATCGCCATGACCGCCAACGCGATGCAGGGCGACCGGGAACGCTGTTTGGAGGCGGGGATGGACGACTACATTTCCAAGCCGATCCAGCTCAAGGCTCTGGTGGAGGCTCTCAAGAAGTGCAAGGCACCGGCCTGCGAGACGCAGCCGGCGTGCACGTAAGCACGCTGGGCGGTATGTGGTTCCGATGGGCGGGGCGGCTGCGGGGTTGTCTGGTTTGCGGGTCTGGAGGAGAGGGGCTATGATCGGCGGCGATAGGACGGAGGTGGCGTGGCCGGGACAGCGGTGCGTTTGACGCATCACATGCCCAGGCCACGCCACCTGTTCAGCGGTTACGGTGTTTTGCCGTTTTCGTTCGGTGTTTGGGTTATCTGCCGCGCCGACGGAGCAGCGTCAGGCCGCCCAGTGCGATGAGGGAGATGGTCATTGGTTCGGGAACCACGCCGAAGTCATCCGCTGAGACAGAAAGCGTGTTCGCTCCGGAGACGGCCCAGGTCAGGCAGTAGTAAGGCATCGGGTCGGTGATGCTCGAATCGCGCCAGATTTCCTCGCCGTTGGCGTTGAAGACGTAGTCGTCGCCGTCGCGCAGAATATCGAGCTTGATCGTGCTGGGCAGTTCAGCCACGATGGGGGTGGAGGCGAGGACAGCCGCAAGGCCGTTCTTGATCACCACATAGTGATAGCCACCACTCTCCTGTGACATGAGAAACTCATACTGCGGGACATTAGCGAGAATGGTTCCCTGTTCAAGCGACGAGACGATGAGCCCAACGCCCGTGTTGTGTCCCGTCGGGTTGTCCCACGATCCCACGTAGTCCGAGAATGTCACCGTAATCCCGTCGGTGTCGGAGCGGGTCGCACCGGTCTTGTAGAGCGCGCGGTAACGGTCGGCCGTCTCCGCTCCCAAATTCGACGTCAGTTCGAGGTTTTGGTTGGTTGAGTCCCACGCGGCCGTGGTGGTGGAAGCGGTCGCGCCCAGCGGATTGTAGTAATCGAACTGCGTCCACGCGGCGGCCAGGTCGGGATCGGTCGAGAAGTCGACGACCTGCGCGGAGGCCGTCGCCGTGGCCAGCGCCGCCACCAACAAGAGCAACAAGCCCGCCAATTTCAGTCTTCCCATGTTCTTTCCACCTTTCTGTTTTGTAAAAACTCTCTTTACCCAACGAAGCCCATGCAGCAACGTTCGGCACCAGCGGCTGCGACGGGAGGGTCCGGCCGCCGGTACTCGAGGCGGCATTTGGTGACCCGATCCGGTTCGCCGCGGGCCGAACCGTTTATGCCAAAAAGGACGCTACGAATACGTAACCTACCGGAAGACTTGATTGATTCTGAGGTTTATTGTACCATAGAGGCGGCTTTGGCAAATAACCGCAACGATCAAAACGATTGCATTTACAACTATCATGTTGGATAAGATTTTACCGTCACTGGGGTTTGAATTCCTGATCGGCGGGATCAGTCTGGTGGAGTACAAGACGATCCCGGAGCACAATATCTGGCGTCAGTTGCCGTTTTGGGTGATCGGGCACGTGCAGACGGACACGCCGGACAGTTTCTTTGTGGAGATTCCGCCGGATGGGAAGCTCACGCTGAACGACACCATGTGTTTGAGCATCCCGCCGAATCGGATTCACCAGTTCACGACCACGGTGGATCACAGGAACGTTTCCACGTGGTTCCATGGCCGCTATTCGTTTGATTTCGGGCTGGACATATCCGACGTTGTCGATATTCCATTGATCGTCACTCCACCGGTGAGCACGCGGATCAAAGGATGGATCGAAGAGTTGCTGAAGACCTCGGCGGACGCCTCCCTATCGCCGTTGAGCAAGACCATCAACCAGACGCGTCTGGGATTTGAGATTTTGCACGCGTTGATGCCCTTTGCCGAGGAGCACTCGTTTGACGAGGTGTCGCACAGCGATTCGACGCGAATATTTCACGTTCTGGAGCACATCGACAAGAACTACTTCCAGCGCATCGACGTGACGTTTCTGGCCGATTTGATTCATCTTTCGCCGACGCATTTCAACAAGCTTTTCCGGAAGGTGATGCACATGAGTCCGATGGAGTTCGTTCGGCGGACGCGGATGAGCAAAGCCTGCGAGCAGTTGATCAGCACGACGCTGCCGGTGAGTGAGATCGCCCGCATGGTGGGTTATGAAGACCAGTATATTTTTTCGCGGGCGTTCAAGACGGTGATGGAGTTGTCCCCTCAGCACTATCGCAAATACACCAACGCCGTGATGGGCTGGGACGTTAAGAAAGGGAAGAAGCCTCGTCGATCGCCGTGAGCGTGCAGCGTGGGGTGGCCGATGGTTCCTGTGAGGCGGCAAGAGCATGGGAGGCCGTTCGCGCGGAGATGCGGGTGAAGGGCTGGTCATGGGCATTTTCGGCGAGTGGGCGTTGTGCGGCGGAGAGGCGGGGTTTAGGATATCCGTGAGCTGGTTTGGCGTTTTTTGGGTAAGGAGTGGTGATGGCCAGGCGTGATGTGGATGTGGCGCGGATGTGGGGGGAGGCGTCGGTGCGGCGGGAGGACGGCGGGCGTGGCGAGTGGTTCGCGGAGAGTCGGTTCGCGATGTTCGTGCATTGGGGGTTGTATTCGGAGGCGGCTGGTCGCTGGCGCGGGCGGACGTATCATGGGATCAGCGAGTGGCTGATGCACGTGGCGCGGATTCCGGCTCGGGAGTACGGTCGGTTGGCGCGGCGGTTTAATCCGACGGCGTTTCGGGCGGAGGAGTGGGTTGGGTTGGCGAAGGACGCGGGGATGCGGACGATCGTGGTCACGGCGAAGCACCATGACGGGTTCGCGATGTTCAAGTCGGCTGCGAGTCGGTTCAATATTGTGGACGCCACGCCGTTCGGTCGCGACCCGCTCAAGGAATTGGCGGAGGCGTGCGGGAAGGCGGGTTTGCGGTTGGGGTTTTACTATTCGCAGTTTCAGGACTGGCACGAGGCGGACGCCGCGGGGAACACGTGGGACTTTGCCGGGCCGGGGGATTTCGAGCGGTATCTGCGGACGAAGGCGATGCCGCAGATCGAGGAGTTATTGACGAACTATGGGCCGGTGGCGTTGATCTGGTTCGACACGCCGGGCAGCATATCGCGTGAAGCGTCGGCGGAGTTGGCGGCGATGGTACATCGGCTTCAGCCGCGTTGTCTGGTGAACAGCCGGATCGGCAACGGGTTGGGCGACTACGTGACGCTGGGCGATCAGGAGATTCCGCTGACGGCTCCGGAGGGTTTGTGGGAGACAGTGGACACGCACAACGACACGTGGGGGTATGCGGACAACGATCACAACTGGAAGCGGGCGGGCGAGCTGATCGGGCGGCTGGCGCGGTCGGTGAGTCTGGGCGGGAATTACATGCTGAATGTGGGGCCGACGGGCAAGGGGGCGATACCCGGTGAGTCGGCGGCGATTCTGCGGGAGGTCGGACGGTGGCTGGGGCGGAACGGCGAGAGCGTGTACGGAGCGGGGCGATCGCCGGTGGGCCGGCAGGCGTGGGGCTGCTGCACAGCGAGGCCGGGGGCGTTGTATCTGCACGTGCTGAACTGGCCGGCGACGGGTGAGTTGTGGGTGCCGGACTGGAAGGGGAAGGTTCGGGAGGCGCGGTTCTTGGCGAGCTGCGAGGCGGTGGCGTTTTCTCGCAAGGGCGGGCATCTGCGGCTGGCGATTCCGGCGGTTGCGCCGGACGGTCCGGCGACAGTGATCAAGCTGACGGTGGGCGGGCAGGTGAAGGCGGCGGGCGGCGGATTGTTTTTGCACGACGGGCTGGCCAATGAATTTGCCGCCCCGTTCGCGTCGCTTCACGGATGCCGGCACGGCAAGCGGAGTTGGATGGAGAAGTTCGGCGACTGGCATCACGCGGACGTGATCGTGGGGTGGAAACGCGGCAGTTCGGCGAGGTGGGAGTTTGGGGCGGTGAGGGCGGGGATGTATTGCCTGTACGCGGACTATGCGTGTCTGCCGGAGGCGGACGGGTCGGAGTTTGAGGTGTCGGTGGGCGAGAGTCGCTGGCGGTTTCCGGCGCTGTGCACGGGTCGGGCGGAGGGTCGCGTGCGGATTCGGCGCGAGCGGCTGGGGATGGTGACGGTTCCGAAGGCGGGACGGTATGTGCTTTCGGTGCGCGGGGTGGATGTCAGAGGCGAAGGGGCGTTTGTTTTGCAGGGGTTGGTGCTGGAGCGGTGAGGGGCGGAGGGACTTCGAATTTCGAATTTCGGATTTGCATCAGCGGTAGACGCCGTATTGTTGGGCGGTCTGGTACATGGCGAGGACGTTTTCGGTTGGCGAGTTGTCCTGGACGCTGTGGGTTGGTGAGAGGATGTATCCGCCGCCGGGCATCATGATATCGAGGGTCTGTCGGACGTCGCGTCGGACGTCGTCGGGCGTGCCGGTGGCGAGGGGCCCGGCGGTGGAGATGCAGCCGTGGAAGGCGAGTCGGTCGCCGTAGCGGTGTTTGAGGTAGGCTGGGGCCATGTCGGCGGCTTCGGGCTGAAGGGTTTCGACGACGTCGATTCCCATGTCGATGAAGTCGTCGAAGGCCCAACTGCTGGAGCCACAGGAGTGGATCATCGTGGGGATGCTGTGGGCCTTGGCGAGGTCGACGAATTTCTGGATGCGCGGGCGGATGTGTCTGCGGAAGAGTTCGAGGCTGACGACGGGGCCGCGCTGGGTGCCGAGGTCTTCGCCAAGGGCCATCATGTCGATTTTGCCGTTGGCGGCTTCGAGGGTTCGGCGGGCGATTTCGAGCTGGATGTCGTTGCGGCGGTCGATGAGCCGCAGGCCGGCGGGGTCGTCGGTGATCATATCGACGAGGATCTGTTCCATGGTGCGGAGCATGCCGCAGCCGTTGATGACGTCGGGCCATCCGGCTCCGCCGCAGAGGATGC
>JAAYCJ010000153.1 GCA_012729815.1 Phycisphaerae bacterium
CTCCCAATAACACACGATCGCCGTCGGACGATCCGAACCCCTCATCACCTCGCCAAACTCCACCGCAAACCGGGAATACTCGTCCTCCACAATCGCCACGTGACGCGCCGCCAGCCCCGCCTCCTCCATCGCCAGGTCGTATCCCCGACGACGCATACCGATCGAGTAGTGATCCGGCGTCCAGTCCACCCCAAGGTAAAGTATCCGACGGTGACCCTCAGCGATCAGATGCCGCGTCGCCTCGCGCCCGCTGAAAATCTCGTCAAAGCAAATCGCGTCATCCGCATGCGAATCCGCGTCGCTGACGTTCATCAACACGTAAGGCAAACGGCTCTCCGAAATGTGGGCGATCAACTCCTCCTCGATCCGCCCCGAAAGAATCAGCCCGTCAATGTGACGCCGCCGCAGAATCTGTGGCAGACGCCCCTGCGCGATGTCGCGGCCAAGCGTCTGATGCGAATAGCAGAACACCGACAAAAGCTGATCCGCCTCCACCGCCCGGCTCTGGATGCTCGTCAGCATCGGCGATATCCAACTGATCCAGTCCACCTCGTCCGGATCGCACGTGCCCACCGAATAGATCAACCCCACCCCCTGCGACAACCGAGGCCGGTAGTTCAGCCGCTTCGCCGCACCAAGAACCTTCCGCCGTGTCGCCGGACTGAACCGAGCACTGGTTCCCCCACCGCTCAATATGCTCGATACCGTCGCACGAGAACACCCGGTCTGCTCGGCAATGTCGCTAAGAGTGGCTCGCACAACGGTTCTCCAACCAGATAGTAGTGAACATTCACCGCTATAGTTAGTGAAAGTTTATCACCCGTCAGGATAACAGGAACCCGCCCCCATGTCAATACCGACCCCCACTCCGCCCGTATTGAATGCAAGCCATTGAGATACAAGGAGATACAAGAAGAGATCAAACGAACAGCACCGAAGGGAGCGAAAAAGTCAGAAGAAACAAGTAAATACAGAGGTAAGGATGCGGTCCAAGCTCGCGTGGCTGCCTCTCCGATCTCGCTCTAACCCCTTCTCTCCCTGGTCTTTCCGCGTGTTCCGCGTGTTCCGTGCTATCCGGAAGGGCCTACCACTCCGACATCAACTCCTCGACGATCTGCTCCGCCATCCGGTCGCACACCCCGTTCAGCGCGTCAACCTCGCGCTCCCCCACCGGACGCGAGTAGTCAAACGTCTGCAGCCACCGCGGCCGGTCCACCAGAATCTCACCCGTCCGCAAATCCTTCCACTGAAAACTCACCACCAGCGTGAGCTGCGTCTCCCGCGGCTGATTGAGCACGAAATCGTGCCCGATCGTCCCCTGCTTGACGTTCAGAATCTCCCCGAACAAGACCGTGTCCGCCTTGCTCTGGTCCGCCAGCCGATAGTCCGTGTCCATCGTGATCCGCTTCTTGACCGCCTCCGTCAGACGCATCTCGATCCGCCGACGGAAAACCCGCGACTTGAACGGCTCCACGTGAACCGTCTTGACGTTCGACGGAAACGGCCGATCCGTCTGATAGCTGCAGCCGGTCAGCCAGATCGCCGTCAAACCCACCACCGCCAATTGCCTGTGCTTTCTCGTCATCGTTTTGCCCGCCGTTCCGCAGGTATGCTTCACTCTACTGAACCACCACGCCCGGCTCAAATCCCATCCGAACCAGGTCCGCCTCCGCCCGCTGAGCCCACAGCGTCTCCGGCCACGTGGACAACACATAGCTGTAATAGTAAGCCGCCGCCTTCGGACGATCGATCCGGGCGTAAAAACTCCCGATCTTGTATTCCTTCTCCGCCCGCTTCGCCTCGATGCTCGCCAGCAGCACGTCCACGTCCTCTTCCGCCGCCGCCTCCGGAAAACGGTTCAGGTACTCGTTGAAAAGCTCCCGCGCCTCCAACAGCGGCGTATCGTCGTACGCAGCCCCGGGAAACGACGCCAACGCCGACGACGCCGCCCGGAACATCGCCATCTTCGTATACCGCGGCGAACGAACGTCATCCGCCAAACGCCGATACGCGATCGACGCCAGGTCGAACTGACCGCTCTCGTAGAAGTAATCCGCCTTCTCCCGAAGCGCCACCTCCGCGATCCGGTACCCGTGACCCAAATCCTCAATCTGCGACAGAATCTCCACCCCCTCGTCCTGCGCCGGCACCCGGAAAATCCCCCACAGCCGCCGCTTCTTGCCGCCCAGCCACGCCCGCGCGATGTCCAGATCACGCCGAAGGGCCATCGCGAACTCCTCCGTCTGAGGGTATTCGTCGATCACCTTCTGGTAACGCTTGTGCGCCTCGTAAAGACGGTCCCGCATCAAAGCCGCGTCGCCGTACAACAGCATCGCCGCCTGCCGGTCCTCAACCTCCGGCCCCGCCTTCAGGTACGCCTTCAACGCCCTCTCAGCCTTCCGGTACTCCCCCGCCGCCATCTGACCCTGAATATCCGCCAGCGGACCCTCCAGCGGCTCCTCGATCTCGCCCGCCGGAACCCACCGGTTGCTCTCCTCAACGAAAATGTAACGCTCCTCTGCCTCGGCCCATCCCGCCAATGCCATCACCACCCCAGCCAGGAACAGGATCGGTCCAGTTTTGTTCCGCATGACACTCCTGCCTGTAGCGAGCAACCGCACGCCAAAACAACGCACCAAACGCCAGTACCGCGCGAATATGGGCAAATTATAAGGACCCCAACCCACCGATGCAACCGGATTCAACCCCCAACAAACCACAAGTATGGGCAACCCTTGTGGTTGCCCCTCCCCCAAACCCCCATCCCAGCCCCCCTTCTGTCATCCCCGCGAAGGCGTGTAGGGTGGATGTTCCTACATCCACCATTTCCCTCTGCCGCCGATATCGCGAAATGGCCGGATCTCGCTTCACGGGCACATGAACCCAATGGTGGATGTTCCTACATCCACCCGACGTTGGCGATCAGGGCATTGCGGACATGAGCGGCTTGGGGTAACTCACCGCCATGTCCGACTATCGACGCGCGTTTCAACCCGGTGGGACATTCTTCTTCACCGTGGTCAGCTATCGCCGGCGGCCGTTCCTGACCGAGGCTCGCTCCCGACAAGCCCTTCGTCAGGCCTTTGAACACACCCGCGTGAGATTTCCCTTTCGCCAGGAGGCGGTCGTGTTGCTTCCGGACCATCTGCACTGCCTTTGGACGCTGCCCGAGGGGGATGCGGATTTCTCCGTCCGCTGGAAGGTCATCAAGTTCCGGTTCGACAGGCTGTACCTCGGCAGCGGCGGGAGCGAAGCGACCGTAGGCGACTCCGGGCGGCGGCGCCGCGAGCGGGGACTCTGGCAGCGACGGTTCTGGGAGCATACGGTTCGGAATGCGCGGGAATTTGAGATCCTCTGCAACTACATTCATTACAATCCGGTGAAGCACGGTTACGCGACGTGTCCGCACGCCTGGCCGTTCTCGACCTTCGGCAAATGCGTCGCGATGAGACGATATCCAGCCGATTGGTGTTGCGGATGCGACCGACCCGTCGCCCAGAACGTGGTGCCACAACCGGAATCGACGATTACAGGCGAATGATGGAAATGGTGGATGTCCAAACATCCACCCTACAGAATTCCGGGAGGTCACATTCAGTCGCGTGGGGTGGATGTTCCCAAATCCACCATCTCCTTCGGCCGCCGGTATCGTCAGATGGCGACCCCGTAGGCTGTGTTTTCGCCCGCGAAAACACACCCTTCCCTCTCCCGCGAACGTCGAACACCCAAGATGCTTGACGAACAACGAAACAGCGGGTAATAAAAAAACGACCAACCGGGAGCCGACGGCATGGACGACAAACGCACATACCCCAAATGGACCGGCGAAATCATGGCCCTCTTCCTGGCCGGCTCAGCCCACTTTCTGACCGGGCGCCGAATGGCCGGACTGGCATGGCACTTCGGCACCTTGGCGGCTCTGCAGTTCGGCGTTCTTGTGGCGGTTATGGCGGGGGATGCGACCGGTGGTCTTGCCATCCTGCCCTTCCTGGCCGCACTGGCGCTCTGGTGCGTCATGCTCACGCAGTCCTACCGCCCCGTCCCGCGAATCGGCGCGCTCGGCTGGGTCGTCGTGATCGTGGCGGGGGTCGGACTCAACCGCTTCTGGGCGTGGAACTTCAGCAATCTCGCGCAGACCTATCGCATCTCCTCCGCCAGCATGGCGCCGACCATCGTTGATGGCGACTGGATCTTCGTGGAAAAGCTGTCCCTGATGTTCGGCGATCCGGAACGAGGAGAGATCGTCGTGTTCCGCACGGATGGCATACCCACTCCGACCCCAGGAACCGAGTTCGTCATGCGAATCGCCGGCCTGCCCGGTGACCGGATCCGAATCCAGCCGCCGAACCTGATCGTCAACGGCCAGGTCCTCACCACCCCACCGGTCTTCAAGAAGATCGCATCCAGTGAGCCCCCATTCAACGGATTCCAACTCGTTTCACCGGGGATTCCCGGCGGCGCAGTCCTCTCCAGACCCACCGACGAAATCGTCCTCGGCCCGGATGAGTACTTCGTCCTTGGCGACAACACACCAAGAAGCCGCGACAGCCGATGCTGGGGACCGCTCCCGCGGCAGAACATCACCGGCAGAGTAAAGGCGATATTCTGGCCGCCCAGCCGAGCCGACCAGCCGGTCAACAAGGAATAGTAGGGTGGATGTTCCTACACCCACCATTTCCCTCCTGCCTCAAGACAACCGCGCGACCGTCAGCTCTTCATCACCGCCCCGGTATGCGCCGATGTCGCCATCTTCGCATACCGCGCGAGATACCCGTAGTCAACCCGCGGCGGCTGCGGCTTATAGCGCTTGCGACGCTCCGCCAGATCAGCGTCGTTCAGCTTCACCTCCAGCTTCCGACCGGGAATATCGATCGCGATGACATCGCCGTCGGCCAGCAGACCGATCGGCCCGCCCTCAGCCGCCTCCGGACTCACGTGCCCGATGCACGCCCCGCGCGTCCCGCCGCTGAACCGACCATCCGTAATCAACGCGCACTTCTCGCCGAGCCCCTGACCCATGATGTAACTCGTCGGCGAGAGCATCTCCTGCATCCCCGGTCCGCCCCGCGGACCCTCGTAACGGATCACCACCACGTCGCCCGCCTTGACCTTCCCGCCCAGAATGCCTTCGCACGCCTCTTCCTGCGAATTGAAAATCACCGCCGGCCCTTCGTGACGCAGCATGTCCGGATGCACGCCCGCCGTCTTGACCACCGCCCCTTCCGGAGCCAAATTCCCGCGAAGCACAGCCAGACCGCCCTCCTTGCTGTACGCGTTGCCAAGCCGCCGGATCACCTGCTCGTCCTTGATCGTCGCCTCCGCGATCACTTGCCCGATCGTCTTGCCCGTCACAGTGGGCGCCGAAAGGTCCAGTAGCCCGTCGATCCGGCCGATCTCCTTCATGATCGCCGGAATCCCGCCCGCCCGGTCCACGTCCTCCACGTGGTACGGACTCGACGGCGAGACCTTGCAGATATTCGGCGTCCGCTCCGAGAGCTTGTTGATCCGGTCAAGGTCATAGTCGA
>JAAYCJ010000154.1 GCA_012729815.1 Phycisphaerae bacterium
CGCTTGCGGCCGTCCCAGATGTGCCACACGAACGGCCGGTCGTGGAACAGCTTGCAGTGCTGCTCGAAGAAGCCGTTGCGAAGCCAGTCGTCCAGGTCGAAGCCAGCTTCGAGCTTCACGCCGCAGGCGTCCAGCAGCCGTCCCAGTCGTTCGGCCGCGGGTTCTTCACCGCGGACCGCCGGGATGCAGACGATGCCGTCATTATCAACGAATCTCGCGAGTTCCTCGCAGCGCTTGACCAGCGCCCGCGCCCGTTTGGACAACCGCATTTCGCCTTCGCCACTTCCGTCTTCCGCCTTTCGCCTTTCGCCTTGCGTCTCCGCCGGCCAGCGGTAGCCCAGCAGCCGGGCTACGGCGACCTGCAACGTGGCCCGCCGGGCCTCATCCGGCTCAAGCGGCTGCAACGGCTCGGCCCCGGCCGCCGGTTCGTTCACATTCGGCCAGCCGTGGAAGAGCCACTGCGTCGGATCGTCACTCTCCGGCTCAGGCAGGCCGTCGGGGTATTTCTCCGCCGCTACCTTCTGCCAATGGTCAAAGTCGAAGGGAACCTTGCCAAAGTACCCATTCTTCACAGCAAGCTTTGTGTTCTCTTTGCGGACTTCTGATTCAAGTTCTCCGCTCTCGGCGAAGCACCAAACGGGCAATAGGGCGGATTCGTGATGTGGTACAAGAGCGTGGCAGTTACATATGAACTGCTCGCCAGTGTAGCGTGTGGTGAAGAGGCGACCGGTCTCGGATATTGCAACTCCTTCTTTGCCCCACGCCTGTCTTCCGCTGAGGTTACCGGTGTGCGTTTCTGAGGTCAGAAATACGGCTCGCAGTAGTTGTTCACGACCTCCAAAAGCCTGCGAAGTCGGCGGGGCAGACTGAAGACGGAGCCAGCCAGGGGCTAGGTCGCAGACCTCCCAGAACGATATGACGAATGCGGGATTGTCAGCCGTCGCGATTCCTTGATACGCCAAGGCGTGCTTGGCCAAAAGATCGGTGGTGGAAGCTATTCCTAGCTGAATTGCCGCGTCTGGGTTCTTCCGCTGTCCCGCCTGCGGGAGTTGGCGAAGCTCGGCGGTGCTGCGGAGGAGGACGGCCTTAGCTTGGGCGGTCGCGCCAGCAGATGCGTCGAGACCGAGCATCGCATGGGATTCGCTCGCTTTCCCGCAAGAGAGGGCGAGCAGTGCGACGTTAACCACATGCCCACCGATCGTCTCGAACGCGCCGGGGCCGAGGCGGGCTACGACGTTCCACTGATGGTTCTTGAGCAGTCGTTCGCGAAGCTTCCTGTAGGTGGTTAGGAAGAGCCAGTTCTGAGGCGACACAACGGCGACACTGCTGCCGCGAGACAGTCGGTTCAGGCCGCGGCTGATGAACATCGTGGCGAGATCGGCCTTGGCATCCGGCTCGTTGTCCTTTGCCCAGTCCTGAAGTGTCTCGCCCTGCTTCCCCCGACCCAGATACGGCACATTCGTAATGACCAGCGTGTAATCGTCGGCGAGTAGTTCTGCGGCCTTGATCATGCCGGCGGCGGCGATGGCGCGTTCGCGGGTTTCGTCGTCGGCCTTCTCGGCCTCCGCGATGGCCGAGAGGTACGGCTGGATCGTCTCAAAGTCCGCGGCGATGAGGTCGGCCGGAAGCTCGGCCGGGTTGATCAGCGACCCCAGCGTGGGGGCTTGCGAGAAGAGCCGGTGCAGGTTCAGCAGGCCGTTCCTGATCGCCTCGCGCCCGACGGCCGGCATGGGAATGCCCGACTGCTCGGCCAGCTTGATCCACTGCTCGGCCGAGCATTGAGGCCCGATGCCCGTGCAGGCGATGTTCAGTTCCGGCAGTTCGCGGTATCCGCCGGCTTCGGGATAGGTCCAGGCCGCGAACGCCAGGGCGAAGGCGGCGATCTGGCAACAGCGCTCGTCGATCTCCAGGCCGTGCAGGTTGTCGCGGAGCACGGCATCAATCGCCTCGGCCGCAGACAGCCCTTCTTCAGCCATGCGGATGGGCACGAGGTGGTGCAGGGCGGCCACGAGGAAATGGCCGGAACCGCAGCAGGGGTCGAGCACCTTGATGTCCCTGGCGGCCTTGGGCCAGCCATCGAACGTGCCGGCAGCCGGACGCCACGGCCCGCCCTTGCCCTCGGCTCCGC
>JAAYCJ010000155.1 GCA_012729815.1 Phycisphaerae bacterium
CCCGACATGACGGTCCGGTCGGAGGAACCGGAGATGATGGATCAGATGCAGAGCGATCCGCGGGCGCTGCGTCGGACGCTGCACCTGTTCGCGCGGGTCAACCCGATTCTGTCGGGATACCGGGAGTTGATCGGGCGGTACATCTGTCCGGACCTGCTGCGGACCGACGGGCGGCCGATGCGGTTTTTGGATATCGGGGCTGGGGCGTGCGACGTGGACGTGTGGTTGATGGAGTGGTGCCGTCGGAAGCGGCGGCCGATGGAGATCGTGTGCCTGGACCACAATCCGCGGGTGGTGCGATACGCGCGGCGGCTGGTGCGTCGTCGGTCTCGGATCGAGGTTCGGATGGGGGATGCGCGGGCGTTGGAGCAGATGGGGGAGCGTTTCGATTACGTGTTCGCCAATCACGTGCTGCACCACCTGAGCGATCCGGAGGCGGCTGAGGTGTTGCGGTGTGCGGAGCGGGTGTGCGACCGGGTGCTGCTGGTCAACGACGTGCGGCGTTCGTACGGGAACTACGCAGCGTTTTCGTTGATTTCGCCGCTGTTGGGGCGCGGGAGTTTCGCCGCGAACGACGGGCGGGTCTCGATCACCAAGGGTTTTACGGTCAGCGAGTTCGTGCGTCTGGCCCGCGCGGCGGACCTGCAGGGGCAAGCGGCGGTGGGCGTGACGTTTCCCGGGCACGTATACCTGGTCAGCCGGAAGGCGGAGGGGTAGGCTCGGCGTCGCGGAAGCGGGCGGGGGCTCGGCCGAAGTGTCGGCGGAAGAGGCGGCTGAAGTAGAGGGGATCGCGGAATCCGCAGGCGTAGGCGGCGGCTTTGACGGGCTCATCGGTTTCGGCGAGGATGCGGCGTGCCTTTTCGAGTCGGCGGCGGATCAGGTATTCACGGACGGGCAGGCCGAACTCGCGGCCGAAGAGGGCGTTGACGTGGTTTGGGGAGCGGCGGACCATCTGGCTGAGTTCGCCGAGGGTGACCGGCTCGCAGAAGTGGACGTCGAGGTAGGCCCGGATCTGCTCGGCCATGGCGCGTGAGGCGGGTTCGGGATGGGCTGAGCCGGTTCGCAGCCGGTCGAGTGCGGCGACGGTGGCACAGGTCAGACCGGAGACGAAGCGGGCGCGGTCGCGGAGTTCGTGGGGGAGGGCGGGGGTTCGGGAGGCCTCCCAGAGTTCCCATGCGGGCATGGAGGCGACGGTCAGGCAGCGGCTGGGGGCCAGGTCGCGGGAGGGCGCGTAGGTGCTGGCGAAGAAGTTGACGGCGGTGGGGATGATGACGATCCAGAGGAGTTCGTAGGCCCGGTCCTTCCGCTGATAACGCTCGCAGTGTTCGACTCCGGGCAGGATGACCCGCAGACGGCGATCGGCGAGGGCGACCAGTCCGTCGGCCATTTCCAGGCAGGCGCGGCCGCCGAGGGGCATGACGCATTCGGTGAAGCCGTGGGCGTGGATGGACATGCGGCGATCGGCGGACGGGCGGCCGGCGCGTCGGCGCGGTGGGTTGTCGACGCAGAAGATCAGCTCGCCGGTGAGGAGGCGGTCGAGCAGCGTCTCGAGGGCGGGTTGGTAGCTGGTCATTTCGTTGATCCGTCTATGTTGGGCGGCCGAGAGAACCCCGCTCCCATACGGTCGCAACTCTTTTGGAGGCGGTCCACGGTCGTCCGATAGTTTCGCCGCCGGATCCAGCCTAGCATCCGGCCGTTGATTTGTCCATACCCTGAGTTGGTTTGTCTATCGGTTTTCGACGCCCGCTGGCGATCGGGTGAGGTAGACTTGAGGCAGACAGTGCATTCATCAGAAAAGGAGCAGACGATGTCGGAGAAGCTGGCGATCGACGGCGGGCAGCCCGCGTTGACGGAGGCGATGCGGGGCCGGGTTCCGAAGTGGCCGGTGGTCAATGGGGCCACGGCGGAGCGTCTCAAGGAGGTTTACCTGAGCGCGGAGTGGTCGTTTAACGGGGCGTACGAGCAGCAGTTCGGGGCTGAGTTCGCCCGCTATCACGGGGCGGATCGCGGCGTGCTGATGGTCAACGGCACGGTGACGCTGGAGTGCGCGTTGGCGGCGTTGGGCGTGGGACCGGGCGATGAGGTGATCGTTCCGGCATTGACGTGGATGGCCACGGCGATGGCGGTGCTGTACGTGGGGGCGACGCCGGTGTTCGTGGACATCGAGCCGGACACGCTGTGCCTCGATCCGGCCAAGACCGCGCGGGCGATCACGCCGAAGACGAAGGCGATCATCCCGGTGCATTTGTACGGCTCGATGGCGGACATGGAGGCGTTGGGCGACCTGGCTCGTCGCAAGGGTCTGGCGATTATTGAGGACTGCGCCCACGCCCACGGCGGCGTGTGGGCGGGCCGGGGTGTCGGGAGCATCGGCCAGGTAGGGTCATTCAGTTTTCAGCAGTCCAAGACATTGACCTGCGGTGAAGCGGGGGCGTGCATCACGAGCGACGCGGTGCTGGCTGAGCGGCTGTACCGGCTCAAGCACATCGGGTACGACTTGGGCAGCGCCCAGGGCAAGGCTCAGAGTTCGCCGCCGGCGGGACTGATCTGCCACAACTACCGGGCGACGGAGTTCCAGGCGTTGATCCTGCTGGACGGCCTGAAGGACCTGCGGGCGCAGACGGAGAAGCGCGAGGCGAGCGCGGCGTACCTGCGCGAGCTGACGGCAGAGATTCCCGGCGTGGAGGTCCAGGCGCGTGGCCGGCGGGCGGACGTGCAGGGGTACTACGTTCTGATGTTCCTGTTCGACCTGAAGCAGTTCGGCGGCGTGTCGCTGGGCCGTGTAATGGAAGTGCTGCAGGCGGAGGGGATCGGCATCGGGGGCACGTACGGTCCGGTCTATCGCCACGCGTTGTGGAACGTGGGGTCGAGCGGGTATCGCATCGCGGAGGGCGGCTGTCCGGTGTGCGAGGAGGCGTGCGCGAATCGGGGGGCCGGGATGCTTCACCACTGGCTGCTGGGCGATCGGGAGTTGATGGAAGGGATCGCCAAGGGGATAATGAAGGCTCAGCATCAGTTGTCCAGGAATGCGGAGTAAGTATCATGAGCAAAGGGAAATCGCCTCTTTTGTGGACGAATGACGACCTGGGCCGGGACGGAGCGGAGAGCCTGCGTCGGATGGTCGAGTTTCTGGGGCGTTACAAGGTGCCCGGTTCGTTCGCGACGGTGCCGGTGGCGTTGACGAAGGAAGGGCCGCGGTTCATCGACGACGACGCGGCGCTTCGGGACCAGATCGCCAAGGCGCGGTCGGCGGGTCACGAGTTTTTCCAGCACGGCACGACTCACGTGTGCATCGAATACGGGATGTCGGACCCGCGGATGTACCACGCGAAGCTGATGGGCCACGCGGAGGCGCGGGAGGTGACGCGTCAACGGCCGTACTACGAGCGGTTCTGGACGCTGGAGGCGATCAAGGCGCAGATCGAGTGGGGCCGCGACGCGTGGATCCGGGCGTTCGGCGAGCCGTCGAAGGGTTTTCGTCCCGGCTGCGGGTGCACGCACCGGAATTTGTTTGCCGCGTTGGAGGAGTTGGACTTTGACTGGGTCTCATCGGACCTGGTGTCGTTTACCGGCTGGATGTGGACGGTGGGCGAGTTCGACACGCCGCACGAGATGGAGCCTCCGGTTCGGCCGTACATGCGAACGGCAAAGCTGATGGAGTTTCCGATCCTCGATGACTTCGCGTTCCGGGTCAAGCCGGATCAGGTGGACCGGTTCGTGGAGCTGGGCCTGGCGTACTGGAACCGGTGCGTGGAGGAGGGTTGGCCGTTTATCGTCTGTTCGCACTGGCACGGGCTGGAGGCGAACCACGACACGGGCTATCGGGTGCACGAGCGGCTGCTGGATACGATCATGGGTTCGGGTCGGGCCGACCCGATGACACTGGGCGAGTATCACCGCAAGCTGCTGGCGGGCGAGTATCCGCTTGATCCGCCGGAGGTGCTGAATCCGCCGGACCCGCCGGGGTACCACGTGTGGCACTTTGAGGGCAAACGGTGAGGGCCGGTTCGCCCGGGAATTCGCGGAAAAAACTATGAACGGCCGGAGGTGGTGAGTAGACTGCGCGCCCTGCGTAGCATGTAGCGTTACGACAGGCAAAGGATCGCGCCATGTCCACTGACCGTTCGCCGAGTTCTCCCGCAGCCGTCTTTTACGAAGAAGCCTTTGTGGCCGATTCGCTGTTCCTTCCGGCGGAGGCGCTGCTTTCAGCGGCGCGGGGCGTGGGCGCTCGGGTGATCGGGGCTGAGGAACTGATCGCTGGGATTCCGGACGGGGTGGGCGTGCTGATCTGGCCATACGGCGGGTACTATCCGGTGGAGGCGCGGGCGGCCATCGAGGGTTTCTTCGCCCGAGGGGGCGATCTGATCGTGTTGGGAGACGGGCCGTTGTGGTTCGGCTGCGCGCGGACGGAAGGCCGTTGGCGGGTGGACGAGTCGCGGCATGCGGCGTCGCCGTTCTGGACGATGCCGTACGGCGGGCGGCTGGGTCTGGCGACGTGGGCGGTGACCTGCGGTTCGGAGGTGTCGGATCCGGCGCCGTGGTTTTACATCGCGGATGAGTTTGCCGAGAGTTTTGGCAGTGCGAAGAAACTGTCTTGCGCCTGCTTTGTGTCGCGTCTGTGCGTCCGGGAGGCGGGACGGACGGTGGTCATTGGCCTAGCGGGTGAGAATTGCTCGGCGAGTCCGGAGATCACGGAGTTTGTCACCCTGGCTGAGCCGGCATCGGTTCCGGCGATGAACGGGCGTGTGGTTGGTGTAGGTGTGAAGCCGTCCGAGGGATGGACGGCTGAGAACGCGGCGGACTTGCTGAAGGGCCTGCTTGCGGTGTTGGAGGCCGACCGTCCGCGGCGATTGCCGCAAGGCATGAGGCTCACGCCTTGCGTGATCCGACAGGAAGGCGCGGTTACGTGCGAGTTGTGGCGGCGGCCGGCAGCCGAACCGTGCATTCGCGTCGAGGTGAGCCTATGGCGCAGCGAAGATCAGGAAGAACGCCTTTTCAGCCGGGAGGTCGAGGTGTCCGGCGCCGATCCGGTCGCCATCGCCCTTCCGACGGATCAGTTGGCGGCGGGAGGATATCGCGTTTGCGTGACGGCTGAGGGTTGCGAGGCGATCGTCGCGCGGTGTGCGGTTCTGGACGCCGCGGACGCTGAGCCGCCGGTGGTGCGGGCCAAGCAGGTGAACGGGTACGCAGCGTTCGAGATCGACGGCCGGACGATTCCGGCGCTGGACTACTGCTTTATTCCCGGCGATTTGTCGCTGGATCGGGAGGTGCGCGATTTCGGGCGGGCCGGCGTTCACATCCATACGGTTCAATACAGTTTCGCCGACGGCTGGACCGGACCGGGACGGTTCGACTGGTCCGGGTTCGACGAACTGGCGGAGCGGGTATTCCTGAGCGACCCGCAGGCCTACCTGTACCCGCGACTTAACATGAGCGCCCCGCGGTGGTGGCTGGAGCGGTATCCGGAGGAGCGCGAGGTCCTTCGCCACCATCCTGACGGCGAAGGCATGGAGGCGGTCATGGCCCGGCGCATGGCGTCGTGGACGTCGCCGAA
>JAAYCJ010000156.1 GCA_012729815.1 Phycisphaerae bacterium
CCGCGTGCCCGTCCAGAAACGCCACGGTGAAGGTGGCGGGAACGCCGTGCCATTCGCTCTCCGGCGACGACGGCAGGCCCGCTCCCCACTGGAGCATCCAGCCGTACTCGCCCATGAGGATCAACCGCGACGGCTCGGACGCCCGCGAGATGTTCATCTTCGGGAGACGCTTGTTGATCTCGCGGTGAAGCGGCCGAACCCGCGGCGGATTCAGGCTGATCTGAGTCTGGCCGATCAGAAAGAGGTTGGTCTGATAGCTGGTGCCCATCACCTCATTGCACGTGAGGTCAGGCTGACCGGGGACTCCGCCGAAGTCCTGCGGGCAACGGAAAACGGGGGCGCCGTCGATGTCCTCAACGATCTCCGGCAGTCCGACGTACGGATTCAGCGGGCGCGGCCTCCGCTCGACGGAGCCTGCGTATTCCCACATGCCGATCCACCCGCCGTAATGCAAATTGGCGTTGACCTCCTGGTAGAACGCGCCGTGGTGATCGTCGAGGTAGAGCAGCCACCCCTTGGCGGCCTGGGCGAGGTTGGCCTGGCAGTAGACCTGCCCCGCGGTCCGCACACCCTCCTGAAGCCCGGGAACCAGAACGCCCATCAAAACCGCGATGACCGACGTCACCACCAGCAGTTCCATCAGGGTGAATGCGGACGTCCGACTCGTTGTCTGAGACTCTCTGGAGATCGGCAACCTATGAGCCATCACCGCCTCCTTCGCTCAGACCGGCCGTGTTGACGGTGTTGATGGCTCGTAGCGAGGCTTGAATTCTTCTATCCAAAAAAAGGCCCAACCAGCTTCGATCCATCGTCAAAGAAACCAAATCTCGGGATTTACGATAGTGTCGCAGCGCCTGGCGGTAGTCGCCCTGGCGCAGGCTGCACTCACCGATAATGAATTCGGCGAAATGCGTCTCCTTACGTCCCAGGTTTCGCCGGAACTCAGCCTCCTTTTCCTCCAGGGGGCGAGGGTCCAGCAGAAACCGCCCCGCCAACTGCTCGCGTTCCTCGCTGAGGAACCGTCTGAGAATCTCCGCGGCGCGATCATCACGCCCGGCGTGCCAAGCCTGAAGAAACGTGCCCATTCTCAAGTCATTGAGCATCTCGTAGGTTGCAACGCTTGCCTTGAGCATCCTCTGCCGCGTCTCCTTGGTCCAAACGTACATTCGGACGTTGGCGTAGGCGAAACCGGCGATGATTGCCATCAGAACCGTCACCATGGCCACGAAGTAGCGGTGACGGAACAACAGCTTGCGCACCATGTAGGGCGTGCTGACGGAGCGGGCGACGATAGGCCGATCCTGCAGCCGGAACTCGATGTCCTGCTGCAGCTCAGCCGCCGACTGGTACCGCTCCTGCGGATCCTTGGCCAGGGCCTTGAGCACGATCGTGTCGATGTCGGCGTCCAAACCGCGAACCACGCTGGACGGCCGTTTGGGCGGTGTGGACAGGATCGACGCTGCGATCTCCGAAAACGTCCCCATCACCGGGTACGGATGGCTGCCCGTCAGCATCTTGTAGAGAATCAATCCGAGGGCGTAGATGTCCGTCCTCGCATCCACCTGCGAGATCTTGCCGTCCGCCTGTTCCGGCGCCATGTACTGCGGCGTGCCGAGCACCTGGCCGTCCGTCGAGATCGTCACCGGGTCCA
>JAAYCJ010000157.1 GCA_012729815.1 Phycisphaerae bacterium
CGCCAATCCCGCAGTGGAATGGTGACCTCGTTCTTCGGGCGGTTGGCGCGGACCTGGCGGGTGGTTTCGTCCCAGCTCTTGACGCCGCTGGTGGTATCGAGGACCTGGACGTTCTGGGCCCCTACCGCACAGGCGTAGCGCAGGGCGTCTTCGACGCCGCAACCGTTGAGGTAGGCAGCCAGGAATCCCGCCACGGCGTTGTCGCCGCTGCCCGCGGCTGAGACCACCTTCTCGACGTGGTAGCTCGGCTCGAACAGTTCGCGGTCGGCCCAGTCATCGAGGCTGCCCGGCCGGGCCCGGCCGGTTTTTTCAAGCCGCTGCTTGCCGGCCGTTCGTACGTAGAGTCCCAGTCGGCCGCACTTGATCACGACGACCGCCACGCCGGCGTCGATGCAGGCCTGGCCGAGTTCGCCAAGGAGTTTGCCGTCGATGCCAGCCAGCAGGTCGCCGTCGGCGGCGCGGGCCAGCAGCGTGTCGAACGCCGACCGCTGGAGGGTGAAGGCCAGCTCCTCGATGCTCGGGACGAACAGGTCCACGTGCGGCAGCGTCCGACGGAAGATCGCGGGCCAGTCCACCTGACCGCTGGGACCGGCGGGGTCGGGCAGAGCCAGGTCGAGGCTGGTGGTGGCGCCGGCGGACTTGGCGTTGGCCATGATTTGGGCTAGTTCCTGGCCGCCGTTGCCGTAGGTTCGGGCCATCAGGGGCGGATAGCCGAAGTGGAACAGGTCGGCGGCGGCCACCACGGTCTGGTCAATGTCCGCAGCGTCGAAGGTGTCGTTGGCGCCGGGACAGTGGAGGAAGATGCGGTCGATGCCGGGCGGGCTGATGACGATGGTGTAGCTGGTGGTTTCGCCGTCGACCACGCGCATGCTGATCTCGTCGCCGGTCGCCTGGCTGGTCAGTTTATCCACCAGGGCTGAGCCGAAAAGGTCATTGCCGCACTTGCCCATCAGCCGCACCGTCTTGCCCAGCCGTCGAAGGGGCAACCCGGTATTCGGAACCACGCCGCCGGTCGAGATCGTCGCCGCCTCCACATTGATCAGCTTGCCCGGCCGAAACAACTCCGCGAACGACCCGGTGAACGCCGGGACGCTCGGAAAGATGTCCACGCACGCATGACCCGCCACCACCACGTCCACTTTGCCGCTTGTCATCCGACCACTCCTATCTTCAGACGCCGATGCTCGCATTCCGATAAGGGCTTACGCCGCGGGATATTGTAACACCGCCGGTCCGCCGGGGAAAGAAGGAGTATCGCCGCCGATGGTGGCATCCGCAACCGCGTGCTCCGCTCATTGCTTCTTTTTGATTCGCTTGGCCTGCTCGATCATCTGGCGGTCGCGTGGTCGGTTGGTCGCCTTCTTGGAGTCGATGAACGCATCGAGGCTGAGCACCCGCATCCGGAGGCCGTCCACGTCGATGAGCAGGCTGTTCTCTTTAACCTTTGGGAAATCCCCCACTCCTTCGACGAAACTCAGGCAGTCCAGTTGGCCGACGTCGGTGTCCAGGTAGAGGTTGTTGTACTGCCCGGCGTTTAGCTCGGTCAACTCCAGCTTCAGGCGGGCCGGCGTCATGCGGTGAACGGGGTGAACATCCTTGAGCGCCTCGGCAAGCTTCAGGAGATTAGGGACTGAGAAGTCACAGCAGATATCGACGTCCTGCGTGACGTAGGTGCATCCGTGCACGACCCCGGCGAACCCGCCGATGATGACGAAATCCACCTCCTTGGCAGTCAGCAACTCCAACAGCGTCAGAAATGACTGGTTCACAGGACCTTGGCCCTTTGGAGTTTTTGCATCGTGGCCAGGGCGATCTGATGACGGCGGATGCGCTCAGCGTAGCTGCGCTTAAGGTTCTCCTCCAGCATCCGCTCGTCCAGCGACGACTCTTGCGAGGCTGGTTTGGACTTTTGAGGCTTGGCCGTGCGTTTTGTGCCCATATCGTGATTCTACATCCGCCGTCCTATATTTCCAGATAAATGGCGGCGTTCGCGGAGCGGTGTAAGGGCCCCCATCCGGATCAGCCCCAAAGGGGCGCCAGCCTGTAGCCAGGGGCGCAAGCCCTGGTCGCGAGCCCCTGGTGCCAAACCCCACCCATGCCGACCAGCCCCGAAGGGGCGCAAGGGTGCAGCCAGGGGCGCGAGCCCCTGGTTCTGAACGCCACCCATGCGAATGAGCCCCGGAGGGGCGACAGAAAGACAGAAAGATACGGCGATCATGGGCCAGACCCCGACCTGCCTGCATTGCCATTTGGTCTTCAGCACCAGGAACCGCCTGCCGCGGATCACCCCCAACCTGCTGCACCGATCAATACCCACTCGTCCAGGCACGAATCGGTCGCCCCGCTGGGGCTTCCTGAACCACGCAATACGCATTCCAGGGGCTCACGCCCCTGGCTACACACCTTCGCCCCGTTGGGGCGAGCGCGTCGGCCCATGGCCAAATACCCAGCACGCGATACCCGCGCGCTGCGAACTACAGCCATGGAGCAAAAAACCAGGTGCGTCCCATTTCCATCACGGTCGGGCGGCCCTGCCTCAGACTGCAAAGCCGCGATTTGCATGGTCGCGAAAGGTGCGCGCTACATCGCATCCCGAAAACTTCTAGCAGCAAGGTACCCCAAGTGAGTGTACAGGAAGGCGCACAACACCATTAGCAGGTAGAAGAACAGGATTTCCCAGTGTCTGAGGCTCCATCGCCGTGTCCACGCCAGCCAGATGCCGAAGGTGATCACTACCCACACAATATAGACAGCGGCTGTCTGCGTTAAGAGACTCGCTGCGGACGCACCGAAAGGACCGAACGTCCCTTTCAGAAGAATGCGGCCGTAGATGATGACACCAGCGCCGACGAGCGGCGTAATTCCGCAGGCACCCATGCAGGATGCATGGCTGGGAACGTCCTTGCCTCGCCTGGAACAGACGAACCAGATAACCCAAGGCAGGACAAATACCAAGACAAAGCCGACCAGTAACCTGAGGAATTCATATGTGCTCGTCTGCACAGGTATAGTCTCTTCTGAACTATCCGGTCGTGCCGTTTTGAGCCGTAGTCGAGCGAGCCTCGGCCGAAAGCCTCCGCGTTCACACGAATATAACCTATCAGGCACATGAACTCAAGGATCAAGTGCATCTGACCTGATCATGAGGCAGTCTCCCGTCAGGCGGAGAGCAACTTGCGAACTGTCTCGGCGATTCGCGGGGGATCGGGGCGGTAGGCGTTTTCGAGGATAGGGGCGAAGGGGACGGGGATGTCGGCTGAGGCGATGCGGGTGACCGGGGCGCGGAGGCGGTCGGCGAATCGTTCGGCAATCTCGGCTGCGAGTTCGGCGGCGACGCCGCCGGTGCGCGGGCCTTCCTCGACGATGACCGCGCGGCCGGTCTTGGCGATCGATTGGCCGAGAAGGTCCCAGTCGATCGGGCGCAGGCTGCGCAGGTCGATGACCTCGGCGTCGATGCCTTCGCCGGCCAGCGTCTGGGCGGCGAGTTGGCAGTGGTGGGCCATCAGCAGCCAACCGATGAGGGTCACGTCGCGGCCTTCGCGACGAATTGCGGCACTGCCGATCGGCACCACGTAGTCTTCGCCAGGCACCTCGCCGCCCGCGTCGAGCGAGCCGCTTTCCGAGCGGGCGCCCTTGGAGCCGTAGAGCAGCTTATGCTCGAAGATCATCACCGGGTTGCCGTCGCGGACGGCGGCTTTGAGCAGGCCCTTGGCGTCGTAGGCGGTTGACGGGGCGACGAGTTTGATACCCGGCACGCCCATGACGAACCGCTCCATGTTCTGGGCGTGCTGAGCGCCGCGGCCGGTCGCGCCGACCGGGACGCGCATGACCATCGGCACGGTCGCCCGGCCGCCGGACATGTAGGTCAGCTTGGCCACGTTGCTGACGACCTGGTCCATTGCGCAGAGGAGGAAGTCGCCGTACTGGACGTCGGCAATGGGGATCAGGCCCATCATGGCCGCCCCAGCCGCCGCCCCGAAAAAACCCGCCTCGGCGATCGGTGTGTTCCAGACGCGGTCGGGGAACTGCTTCTCCAGGCCCAACGTGACGGTGAACGCGCCGCCCCATCCGCCGGGGATTCCGATGTCCTCGCCGATACAGAAGACCCGCTGGTCCCTGGCCATTTCTTCGGCGATCGCCTCTCGCAGGGCTTCCGCGATGCTCATCCGTTTGCCGCTCATGCGCAGACCTCCCGTCCAAACACACCGGCGGTCAGATCGTTGACATCGACGTCCGGCTGGGTGCGCGCGTATTCGACCGCTTCGTCAATTCGCTGCTCGACCGTCTTGTCGATTTCATCGAGAGCTGCCGCTTCGACGCTGTGGTTTTGCGTCAGTACCTTTCGAAACCGGCCGATCGGTTCGCTGGCCTTGGCCCGCTCGCGTTCATCCTTCGGCTGATAGGCGCAGGGGTCGCGGCGCGAGTGGCCGGTGATGCGGTAGGTTTCCAGTTCCAGCAGGACCGGTCCGCGTCCTTCGCGGCATTGGTCGACCGCCTGTCGCGCCGCTTCGTAAACGGCCAGCACGTCGTTGCCGTCGACGGTTTGGCTGCGGATGCCGTAGCCGGCGGCGCGATCGGCCACGTGCGGGATTCGCATCACCTTCGAGACGTGCGTCGAGGCCCCATAAAGATTGTTCTCGCAGACAAACACCACCGGCAGGTCCCAGATCGCTGCCAGGTTGACGCCCTCATGAAAGGCCCCTTCGCTGGTCGCCCCGTCGCCGAAGAAGCACGCACAGACGCGATCTTCCTTGCGGATCCTGAACGCCAAGCCGATTCCCGCCGCCAGCGGAATGGCGCCTCCGACGATGGCGATGGCGGGCACCATGCCCTTTTCGAGATTGCCGATGTGCATCGATCCGCCCTTGCCGCGGCAACAGCCGGTATCCTTGGCGAACAGTTCCGCCATCATCTCATTCGGCGTGAGCCCCTTGGCCAACGCGTGCCCGTGAGGCCGGTGCGTTGACGTAATCACGTCGTCCGGCCGCAGCGCGGCGCAGACGCCAACCGCCGTCGCCTCCTGCCCCTGACACTGATGGATCGTCCCCGGCATCTGGCCTTCGAGGAACAGCAGCTTGACCCGCTCTTCGAATTGGCGGATCAGCACCATCCGTTCGTACAAACCCAGGAGGAACTCCCGGGACAACTCCTTCGGATCGCTCATGACGCACCTACTCCAGAATGGCGATAACCTGTCCGGTCGCGACCTTTTCCTCGGGCTGGACCAGGATTTGGGCGAGTTTGCCGGAGGCCACCGACTCGACCTCCATGGCCGCTTTGTCGGTTTCGACCTCAAAGAGCATCTGCCCGCGCTGAACATCCTGGCCGATCTCGACGAGCCAGCTCTTCAACGTGATTTCATCCGTGGTGGTGCCCAGGTCGGGCATTCGAATCTCAGTCGCCACTTTGTGTCTCCTTCGCTTGGCCGACGCTTCCCAACGCTCCGATGCGCTCCAGCACCGCGTCGCGCACCGCCAGCCGCCCGGCTGTCATCACATCCTGGGGTCCGCCCATGCCCAGGAGCTTGTGCGGGTCCGGTTCGTCGCACGCCAAGGCCTTGCGGATCGTATCGAGATAGGCACGTTTCAGGTATGTGCCATAGCAGACCTTGGCCACACCCAGGCCGATCGCCTCGCGCAGCGATCCGTCGGCGATCCCAGTCCCGCCGTGCAGATCGAGCGGCACATTGACCCGTTTGGCAATCGCCGCCAGAAGCTCAAGGTCCAGGTTCCGCCGGCCGTCGGCGAGGGCATGGACGTTGCCCACGCTGACCGCGATCAGGTCCACACCGGTTTGGTCGACGAACGCGGCGGCGGCGTCGGGATCGGTGGCTTGGCCGTGGCCGGTGTTCGCAGCGTCGGCGCCCCAGGAAAGTTCGCCCACCTCCGCCTCCATGATCGCCCCGTGCTGATGGGCAAATGCCGCCAAGTCGCGCACCCGCCGGATGCACTGGTCGGCCGACGCGTCCGGGTCGTCGAGCATCGCCTGGGAAAAGCCCGCCAGGATGGCCTGGCGGATGCATTCGTCGCGGGAGCACTCGTTAAAGAGCATTCCCACCGGCACTGAGGCGGACTGGGCCGCCGCGCGGGCTACGGTCGCGTACCATTCAATCCGTTCGGCGGCCAGCCGCTGCGGGCGGGTCAGGAATTCCCCGTTAAAGCCGATCAGGATCGGCGAGCGGACCTGCTCAGCCGCGTCGATCACACCGGCCAGCGACTCGACGTTCCAGCTCTCGAAATATCCGACGGCGTAGCCGCCGCGACGGGCGTCCCCAATCAACCTGGCAACCGGAACCAGAGACATTCAACTTACCTCCGCATGTTCGACGTCGACCACGTGCACGTCCTTGCCCATCTCGCAGAGCGTCTCGAGGTCCTCCTCAGGCGTCAGCGCGTCGGTGACGACGTCGCTGATCTCCGAGATATCGAGCACCTTTGAAAGGGCCCGCTGACCGAACTTGGTGTGGTCGGCCAGCAGCACCACCTGCGAGGACCGCTTGGCCATCACCTGCTTGATCCGGAACGTGGCGGGCGACGACTCGAAGGTCCCTTCGTCCGGCACAAAACCCTTGGTGGATACGAAAGCAACGTCCACGAAATACCGACCGGCCGCCTCTTCACAGTCCGGGCCGACAAAACACAAACTCGACGGGTCGCACTCGCCGCCCAGGCCGATTACCGAGTTGCCGCCGGAACGGCACAACTCCATGCACGCGGCGGCTGAGTTGGTTACCACGATCAGATCCGACCGCTTGCGGGCCAGTTGCCGGGCCAACTCCAGGCACGTGGTCCCACCGTCCAGGTATAGCGTCGTCCCCGCTTCCAGCAGTCCCACGGCGCGCTCGGCGATGGCCCGCTTCTGGGCCACCTGCCGGGCCATTCGCGTCGAAAGCTCGTTTTCGTACCAGTAGGCTGGGGCATCGGCCCGTTGAACTCCGCCCAGCGTCTTGATCGCCCGCCCCTGGCCCACGAGACGATCGACGTCCCGCCGGGCGGTCATGGCTGAGACCCCCAGGTGTTCGATGAGTTCCTGGTACGAGCAGGCCCCCCGCTGCTCCAGCAACTCAACGATTGTCTGCTGACGTTCCTGAATGCTCATTGTCCGTATTCCCGTACGTTGGACTGGCTGGTGAACCGGCCAAAGCTGGTATGTGTTCGATACTACCATGATTATGGTTAAAAATCATCACGGCAGTGGTTATTTTTACCACATAATTACAGCTACTGGACGATTAGAGGTAGACAGAGAAGGGAGGCGGGAATGGTAGCCACGGAGGGTGGCGATCAGGAAGGGCAAGAAGCCTGACAGAAGAGGCCCGCACTTCTTATTCGCCTGGCAGCGAGAAGTAGAACGCGGTGCCTTCGCCGTATTCCGAGGCGACCCACATCCGGCCGCCGTGGCGTTCGATGATGCGTTTGACCAGGGCCAGGCCGATCCCGGCGCCGGGGAAACGCTCGCGGTCGGCGTGGAGGCGTTTGAACACCACGAAGATCTGGTCGAGGTACTGCGGCTCGATGCCGATGCCGTTGTCGCGTACGCAGAAGACCCACTCGCCGTTGCTCGGTTCGGCTGCGATGTGCACGTGCGGCGCGCGGTCGTCACGGCGAAACTTGATTGCGTTTTCGATCAGGTTCTGGAACACCTGGGTCAGTTGCGTGGCGTCGGCGCGCACGGTCGGCAGGGGATCAACCACAAGCTGCGCCCCGGCCTCCTCGATCCTCAGCCGCAGATTGGCCCGGGCCCGCGCGAGCGCCTCGTCGCACCGGACCGGCTCAGGCGTTCCGCCCTGGGAGTTGACCCGCGAGTAGGCCAGCAGGCCCTTGATGAGCTGACTCATCCTCACGGCCCCTTCGACGATCAGGCCCATGTACTGCCGCCCGTCGTCGTCCAGCTTGTCGCGGTACTTACGATCCAGCATCTGGACGAAGCTGGCCACCTGGCGCAGCGGTTCCTGGAGGTCGTGGCTCGAGGCGTAGGCGAACTGCTGGAGGTCCTGGTTTGAGCGGCTCAGGTCCTCAACGGTCGCGGCCAGCTGCGCCGTACGCTCGCGGACCCGCTCCTCCAGTTCATTACGGGCCCGGCGAAGCTCTTCAGTCTGGGCCTGGAGTTCCTCGGCTTGGGTCTGGAGTTCTTCCGCCTGCGACTGGAGCTGCTCGTTGAACTCTCGGAGCGTCCGCTCGACTTGCTTCTGCTCGGTGACTTCGTGGGCCACCACATTGATGGCCTCGACGCGACCATGCTCATCTTTCAGCGGCAGCCAGTGCTCGATCCATATTCGCTCGACACCCGGCTGGGCCGGGGTGGCGCCGGTGATTTCGATATTCAGTACGGGCTCGCCGGTGCGGAAGATCCGCTGCGCCAGCCTCTCAACAGGTTCGACCAGATCGGGCACCACCTCCCGCACCGTCCGTCCCAGGTGTTCCTCAGCGGGCACGCCGTTGATTTCGGCCAGCCGCTTGTTGACCCGCACGTACCGCATCTCGCGATCGAAGACGCACAGTCCCACCGGGGCCGATTCGTATATCGCCTCGATTTCCGCCAGTTGTTCTCGCACCTGCCGTTCACGGGCCCGCAAGGCTTCGTCGGCGCGGCGGCGTTCGGTGACGTCGAGGAAGACACAGGCAAACTGGTTTTCAGCCGGACGGTAGGCGAAGACTTCGTACCAGCGGTCCAAAGGCGTACTGCACTGCTCCAGGTGGGCCGGTTCTCCGGTCTGGACAACACGTCCGAAGGTCTGGATCCACATCGGATCGTTGCCGGGCAGAACCTCCAGTACGGTTCGGCCGAGGATATCCCCGCGCTTCAGGCCGGTAAGCCGCTCGAATGCCGGGTTGACGTCCAGAAAGCGGTAGTCGCACGGACGGCCCTCGCCGTCGAAGAGCATCTCGTGCAGTCCGAAGCCTTCGTTCATCGCGTTGAACAGGCTGCGGTACCGCTCCTCGCTGGCCTGCAACTGCTGCTCCCAGCGTTTGCGGTCGGTGATGTCCTGGGCGATCCCAAAGCCGCCCAAGAGGCCGCCGCCGTCATCGAGCTCCAGGTATGCTTTCTCTCGAACCCACTTGACCTGACCGTCCACCACGATGCGGTGCTCGATGTCGTAGGGCTCGCCCCGCCCGCTTGCGTTCCACCGGGCATCGACGTACTCTCGGTCGTCGGGATGGACGACTTCCAGGAACGTTTCGTAGGTGAGAGGCACGCCGCTGGGCACACCGAATATCCGATAAGTCTCGTCGGACCAGGTAAGGACGTTTTGGCGGGCGTCGAGCCGCCAACTGCCGATCTGTCCGACCTCCTGGGCGCGGTCGAGGTCCTTGCGGCTCTGGACCAGTTCCTCGGTGCGCTGGGCCACACGGCATTCGAGGGTCTGATTCAATTCCTCGAGCGCCGCTTGGGCCCGCTTGCGATCCGTGACGTCCAGCCCCACCTCCATGATCAGGGGCGAACCGTCAGCGTCGGTGAACGGGAAATCATACACTTCGTAATCTCGCCCGTCGGGCCCGGTCCAGTCCCAACGGTGAGGCGCGCCGGTCCGGAGCACCTTGAAGGTCTCGCATATCTCGCACGGTTCAGACCGGCCGAACAGGTACTCGTAGCATCGCCGCCCCTGGGATTTGCCGAACCGGTCTTCGAAGAAACGGTTGGCAAAGGGAACTCGGTAGTCGGGATCCAGCAATATCGCGTAGACGGGCATCATGTCCAGGACATCGTGGAACCGCTGGCGCTCAGCCGTCACGGCCGCGACGGCCGCAGCCAGTTCGGCCGTCCGCTCCTCCACGCGGATCTCCAACTGATCCTTCATCGCCCGCAGGGCCTCTTCGGTCCGCTTGCGATCGGTCACGTCACGTCCGTAGAAGTTCACGTACGACTCGCCGGGCGGGCGCACCGCGGCGAACCAGAACGTGCGTCCCGAAGGGTGCAGCAGTTCCGTCTCCAGCGGCCCGTCTTTTTCCCACGCTTGCGTCAGCAGCGCCCGTGCGGGGGCGGGCGTCATGCCTTCCGAAGGGACATCCTGCCCCGCCAGCCAGGCCTGTCCCGCCTCGTTGGCGTACATCACCGCCCCATCGGCTGCGATCCGAAGCACCGGGTTGGGGTTCTCCTCCGGGAACTGGGCCAGGCGCCGCTGGGCCTCGAGTGCCCGTTTGCGTTCCATGGCGACCGCGACCTGGTCGGACACCGCCCGCATCAGTTCGGTCTCGTCGTCGGTGAAATGGGTGCGGCGTTTGGTACCGAAACTGAGGGTGCCGATCAGGCGGTCACCGGCCATCAGCGGGTGGCAGCAGTAGGCCTGCACGCCCCAGGTTTTGATCAGGTCGGTCCGCTGGTCCGGGGTGTGTTGAATGTCGTGGGCAATGATCCGCCGGCGGTCCTGGGCCACAGATCCGCAAACCGCCACCCCGAAATCGAGATGCCGAATCTTTTCCGCCGTCTCTGCGGAGATCCCCGCGCAGGCGTTCAGGTACAGCCGTTCCCCGCCTTCCCCGGCAAGAAAATTGAAGAACACGTCGCAATCCAGGTGCCGCATCACCTTGTCGCAGAGGTCCTCGACCACGGTCTGCGGGTCGTCCGCCCGCAGCAGGGCTCCAGCCGTCTCGGCGAGCAGAGCGTACCGCTGGGTCGTCCGGTTCACCGCGTCCTCCGCGTATTTGCGGTCGGTGACGTCGCTGCCGACGGCGAGAATCTCGGTCACCCGGCCATGCTCGTCAAGGATTGCCCGATTCGTCCAGGCCATCCACACCCGCCGTCCGTCACGGCAGATGTTCTCGTTGACAATGTTGACGTAGCGATCCGGATGCTCGACGATGTCCTGGACCAAGCCGGTCAGGTCCGTGCCCGTCGACTCCCGCTCGGGCACCAGGATGCCCACGTGCTTGCCGATCACCTCGTCGGCGCTCCAACCGAAAAGTTTCTGGGCGAATTCGTTAAGAAACGTGATCGTACCGTCGCGGGACCAGCGGATGATGGCGCTGTTGGCGTTCTGCACGAGTTCACGATAGCGATTCTCACTTCGCTGCAGAGCGTCCGCGACGGCAGCGTGCTGCCCGTCTCGCCGCTGAATCAGCCAGGAGAAGCCGGTGGGCCTGCCGTCCGGGTCGCGACCCGAGCGGATATGGGCGTGGACAGAAACGGGCGTGCCTCGGCTGATCAGCCGGCCCTGCCATCGCCCCGGGTCGGTACCGGTTCGACCGGTATTCAGGATATCAGCCAGAGCCGCGCGAGCATCCGGATCAACCAGTTCCAGCAGCGACCGGCCGACCAGGTCGTCACCGCCAAACATCGCCGCCGCCGCGGGATTGGCCTGCTGGATCAGCCCCTGCACGTCGGTAACCAGATAGACGTCATTCATGAAGCGGACAATATCCGGAGGCATCAAGAACGACTGCCAACCTCCCGTTGCCGACCCACCAACGCCTCCGGCTGCTCGATCGCCGTTGTGTGTGCCCATCCCGGTTCACCACGTCCTTCAGTAATCTCACTGCCGGCCCGTCCTGCCGTACGCACTCCGCCCTACCCGCAGAGATCGCGCTTCCCAGACAGATGTTCGGGAATCCCGCCAATAAGTAGCTTAATTATAAAGCACTTAGCACGCCACTGTCCAGTGAGAGCCGAGGTTCTACAGCCGGTGGACCTTCGAGGGATGCAAGACAGTCCCCACGGCCGAATGTCCCTTCATCTACATCAATGTCATCAATAAAATTTGGCTTGCATTTGGTTCCGGAGCGGTTATCATCAACGGGTATGAGCACCCTTCCTGGCGTTCCGAACGACGTGCTGGACCAGAAGATCTGCGCCGAGTCACTTCAAGCCTACCTTCAAGCCTTGGACTCGGCGAGCCGACAGGATGGGGCATGGGCTGATGTCGCCGGGATAGGCGTGCTTCTGCAGAGCTGCGGCTTCAGCACAATACGCCAGGTCCACCAGGCCGCAACCGACGGTTGGGACAGGCTCTGTGCGTTTGAGAAGAATCGAGGAGCATCCCTTTCGAGCGGTTCGGCTGTGCTGTACGCCCTGATGATCGGCAGCCATCGGGTCCGCCGGCTGATCGCCACGGACCAGGACCGGCAGGAACTGGCCCCGTACTGCGGCGACTGAGGTATCCGGATCGGGAAAGCCGTCGACCGCCAGTATTTCATCGACGGCGACACAGTCCAATCCCAGGACATCCCACGGGATTTGTGAGTTATCACACTCGTTCGTCGAGTTCTGCCTGCCGCAGCGCCTCGGTCGGCGAGCGTCCTTCGTGAATGACGGCTTTGAACGCCGCCAAAGCCTTGGCCGGCTGGGGAAATCCCCAGATGTTGCGGCCGATGGTCAGCCCGCGGGCACCGGCTTTGAGCACGCCCTGGGCCAGGGCCAGGGCCTCGCCGAGGGTGTCGGTCTTCGGGCCGCCCGCCGCGACGATCGGGCGCGGACAGCTCCGCACGATCTGTCCGTAGCTTTCCGGATCGCCGGTGTACGGGACCTTGATCAGGTCCACGCCGACCTCGATGCCGCAGCGGACGGCCCAGGCGATCCGTTCGGGATCATAGACGATCCGCACGGTCCCATCCGGTTCGAACACCCGCGGATAGACGTGCAGGATCACCGGCAGATCCCACGCCTCGGCCCGCCGCACGAAATCGGCCAGCCGGCGAACGTAGCTCGCCTCGGTCGGGCCGTAGACGAACATCACCGCGGCCAGGGCCTCGGCGCCCATCCGCACCGCGTCTTCCGGTTCGGCCAGATGCTCGTTGGCCGAATCGTCCGGCCGCACGTAGCACGACTGAACAATCAGCGGCACCTTTCCCGCATACGGCCCCCAGCAGCCCAGCGCCGCCCCCTTGTGCATCGTCACCGCGTCCGGCCGCAGCGGGACCAGCTCGGCCAGCACGGCTGGCAGGTCGCGCAGGTTTTCCGGCATGCCCATCTGGTAGCCGCTGGCGTGGTCCACCGCCACCGAACAGAAGTTGCCTGAAGGATGCGAGAAAAGACGGTTCATTCGAATCTGTTTGCCGATGCCCATGGGTCTTGGCTTTCTCCAAGAAGGTTACCGGGATGACGGTGCATTCTCGAACGGCACCCAGTCGATCTGTCCAATGGCGGTGATGCCGCTGGCATCCAGCGTGCGGAGCTGAATGCGGTAGTGCCCGGACGAACCGGGACAACTCAGGCGCACCGACGTCCGATCCTCGCGGATGGAAGTCGTCACGTCGCGCCAGGCGCCGAACCGCCGCGTCTCGCCTTCGCACACGTGGGGTTTGAATCGCACCTGGCAGCGGTCAAACGGCTGCGGCGAGTCGAAGGTTAGTTCCACCTGTCCGTTGCCGTGGCCTACCCGTTCCGGATCGAGCCGCCCGATCGCCACCGGCGAGCGGTCCGCCAGCGCCGCCAGGTCGTGGTGCTCGGCGAGATAGCCGAAGAGCGTTTCGGCGATCAGGTCGTGGCCGGTCTGGCCGGCGTGCATGCCGTCCGGCAGCAGGGCCAGGAGCTTGGCTTCGTCGCCGCCCGCGGCGTCGCAAAATGCCCGGTTCACGTCCACCAGTCCCGCTCCGCACTCAGCCGCCAGTCGGCCGAGCCGCTCGATGTAGCGATCGACCATGAAGTTAAAGCCGTGGTCGGTATACGGCGGTTTGCCGTACAGCTCGCGGAGCTGCTCGGTCATCACCATCGGCGGCGGCGTGAGCAGCACGACCTGCGTTCCGCGTTCGCGGAGGGCGCCGATCATGGCAGCCAGGTTGCGGACGTAGACGTCGACGGGCACTCGCGGTTCGGTCTGGTCCGCCCAGACGTCGATGGCGGCGTCGTTGGTGCCGAACATCATCGACACCAGGTGCGGGTGAAATTCCAGGACGTCGCGGGAAAACCGGGCCATCGCCTGATCGGTGTTGTTGCCCGGCACGCCGGCGTTGAAGACCTGGGCGCGAACGCCGGAACGGTTGAGCCGCTCCTCGATCTGGACCGAATAGACTCTGGTTTCCTGGCGATAGTCGGTGATCGAATCGCCGAACGTCACCAGCCGGAGCACCTTGCCGCTAGCCATGATCGCGTCTCCTGAAGCCCCGGCCAGCATAATTCGGCGGCGATTGCGCGTCAATGCGATTGCCAGACCAACTGAGAAGCTCGAACGGCGGGTGAACCCGCGGCTTTGCCGCAGAACCTCCCGCCCTACAGGCGGGCCAGTTCCGCTTCGACTTCTTTGACGAGGGGGCCGATCGTCTGTTCCGAGAAGTCGAAGTTCAGTCCCGCCGCTGCGAACAGTTCCGGCAGCGGCCGCGAACCGCCCAGTGCCAGGGCTTTGCGGTAGTCGGCCAGCGCCGCCTGCCGATCTTGCCGCGCCCGGACCCAAAGCTGCAGCGCGCCCAACTGGGCGATCCCGTACTCGATGTAGTAGAACGGGTATTCGAAGATGTGCAGTTGGCGGTGCCAGTAGTAGCGCTTGACCTCGTCGAGTCCCGTCCAGTCGACCACGCCGCCCATGAACCGGTCGAAGACCTCGACCCACTTGTCCGCCCGCTCCTGGCGGCTGTGAGTCGGATTCTCGTAGATCCAGTGCTGGAAC
>JAAYCJ010000158.1 GCA_012729815.1 Phycisphaerae bacterium
CTGCCGCGACCGCTGATGATCGCCTGGGGCGATCTGTTCCGCTACCGCGGCGACCGCAACCAGGCCGAGCGGTTCTACGCGATGGCGGAAGAGAAACGCGAGGACGCCCAGGACATGGCCCGCAGCGGAGGGTTCTCGGTCGCCGTCGAAGACTTTCTGCGGCGAAAGGAGTACGCCGAGGCTGAAAAGCTGATCCGCCGATGGCAGCGGGAGCTTCCGAGCCAACGGTTGGGCGGCTATAGCTGTTACCTGCTCTATCAGGTGTACAAGGCGCGAGGACGGGAGGATCAGGCCCGCCGTCTGGCCCAGATCATCAACCGGATCGATCCGATGGGTGTCTACGCGAGAAAGATGGCGGCTGCGACCACGCAGGACGCTCCGTAACGCCGTCCTCAACTCTCGGTCGGCTGGGTCGTCTCCGGCGCGGCCAGGGCCCGAATCTCCTGAAGGATCCGTTCCTCTTCCTGCCGATCGCGGGTCACGGTGGTCCAGACGTTGCGCTGTTCGGCATCGACGGTTGCGTCGCGCAGGGCCGATTGCTCAGCCGGATAGTCCGTCCGCTCCCGCTGATAGGCGAACGCCCGGACGGCTGGCGTATCGAACCGCTGAACCTCCACCCGGACCGAGGCGACGGTCTGGCCGGTTCCCGTCTGGTCCACGTGGATGGTGACCACCTTGCGATAGAGATTTTCGCCGGGCAGGATGCGGTCGCCGATCCGCTCCTGGCCTTCGCGGCCGCGGAACTCCTGCGGCACGGTGCGCAGGAACTGGGTAGTCCGATCGACCTCGGCAAGGTCGTAAGGCCCGCGGATGGCCCGCTCCGCCGCGGTAAACACCTCGTCGGGACCGGCGGTCTCAAAGACGGCCAGACTGCCTCGTTCCCGAGGCACGGGCGTCTGTTGTTCGGCGCAACCAGCGGTGATAAGCAGCAACAGAGCGAGCAGGGCGGCTGTGCGTGTCATCTTCGTGCCTCCAGAAACGTCCAGTGCTCCGGGCCGGCCAGCCGGGTCGCCTCCGTCGGCTGGGGCCGAAAACCACGCCCCTATTCTAGCAGCTTCAGTGCGTCCTGCAAATGATAGCAGCAGTGAATTTTGGCCTTGTTGCGTTTGCCGCCCGAGTCGTCGTCGAGCTTGAAGGCGCCAGCGGTGATGATCTGGCCGAAGCCGTGCCGCGAGGCCTCCGCGACCCGCTGGCCGCCCAGGTTTACCGGCCGGATCTCGCCCAAAAGCCCCAATTCGCCAAAGACCACCGTCTCATCGCTGAGGGTCTTTCCGGTATGCGCCCCAGCCACCGACAGGGCCAGGGCCAGATCGGCCGCCGGCTCGGTGACCCGCACACCGCCCACCACGTTGACGTACACGTCGTGGCTCCCAAGCCTCAACCCGGCATGGCGTTCCAGCACGGCCAGGATCATCGAGAGCCGGTTCGAGTCGACCCCGGTGCCCTTGCGCTTGACCACGCCCGGTATGCTCGATGAGGTGAGGGCCTGGACCTCGACCAGCAGAATGCGGCTGCCCTCGCTGGCGGCCAGCGTGACCCGGCCGGGGCGCAGCGGGTATTCCCGGTGCAGGAACAATCCCACCGGATCGGCCACTTCCTTCAGCCCGCCTTCGGTCATCTCGAAGATGCCCAACTCATTCGTCGAGCCAAACCGGTTCTTGGCCGCCCGGACCACGCGATAGGCATGATGGCGGTCACCCTCGAAGTACAGCACCACGTCCACGATGTGTTCGAGGATCTTCGGTCCGGCGATCATGCCGCGTTTGGTCACGTGGCCGACCAGCAGCACCGATACGCCCGTGGATTTGGCCAGCCACGTCAGTTCCGTCGCGCACTGGCGCATCTGGTTGACCGAACCCGGCGCCGACGAGAGCCCCGGTTTGTAGATGAGCTGGACCGAGTCGATCATCACCACCGCGGGTTTCTGGTCGCGGATGTGGTTGAGGATGATCTCCAGGTTGGTCTGGGCGTCGATCCAGATGCCGGCACGATCGAGGCCAAGCCGTTCGGCCCGCATCGCCACCTGGGCCACCGACTCCTCGCTGGTCACGTAGATGACTTTCTGTCCGCTTCGCCCGAGCATGCCCGCCAGATGCAGCATGAGGGTGGACTTGCCGATGCCCGGCGCGCCGCCCAACAGCACGGTCTGGCCGGGCACCAGGCCGCCGCCGAGCACGCGGTCCAGTTCGCCGAACCCGCTGACGATCCGGGCCGTCCGGCTTGGCCCGGCCTCCACCGCCTCAGCCAGTCGGATCGGACCGGTCGGCTCGAGCGGCATGGTAGGGCGGTGCAGGTCCGTCGAGTAGGTGCTGACCTGCTCGGTCAGGCTGTCCCACTCGCCGCACTCGGGACAGCGGCCCACCCATTTGGGCTGACGTGCGCCACAGTTGTTGCAGACGAAAAACGATGTCTTTTTCGCCACGATCTTGCCTTTCCCGTCGAAGGGTCCCCAAATCCCAGTCGCGCCGCCGGCCGGCGTCAGCGGCCTTCGGCGTCGTGCCGGCAGTCGTCGCCGACTCCCGCCTCGTGATTGGCCCAGCGGGCGGCGGCAAACAGCCAGTCGCTCAGGCGGTTCATGTAGGCCTGAATCTCGGGATGCACCGGAGGGTCCACCTGCGCCGCCAGGGCGGCCAGACGCCGCTCGGCCCGACGGCAGATCGTCCGCGCCAGGTGCAGGCGGCAGGCCAGCTCGCAGCCGCCGGGCAGCACAAAACCGCTCACCGGCGGCAGAGCGTCCCACATCCGCTGGATGTCGGCCTCCAGGCTCGCCGTGTCCAACTCCGACGACTCGAACGGCCTCCAACCGCCCAGAACCGCGCCCACGGCAAAGATGTCCCGCTGAAGCTGCAGGAGCCTGGCCGACAGATCCTTCTGCCCCGCGCAGGCGGCGCGAGACCATCCGACGGCGCTGTTGAGCTCGTCAAGCGCACCGACGGTCCGGAACCACGGATCGTCCTTGCCCGTCCACTGCCCGCCCGGACGCTCGGCGCGTCCGGCGTCGCCTTGTGAGGGATACTCCTTCACGCCTGCCATCCGATCAGTTTGAGAAACTCCAGAGCCATCAGGGCGTGCCCGGGCGGCGTCGGGTGGACGCCATCGGGCATCCAGAAGTCCAGCCATCGCTGTTGTGTCGCTTCGGCAAAGAGCTTCTGGGTGCGGATCACGCCGACCAGACGATTCTGAAACTCCCGACCCAACTCGTGGACGACCTGAATATACCCGTCGATCACCTCCGCCACCCTCGGATCGTAAGTCTGACGCGAGACGAAGTAGAACGGCTCCCAAAGGATCAGCCGCCCGGCTGTCTTGCTCACCACCTGATCGAGAAGCTCGCGATAGACCCGCCGGTAATTCTCGGGCGAATATTCCTGATTGCCGGCGACGAAAGCGTGGGCGTCATTGACCCCGACCAGGATCGAGACCCAGTCGCAGTCCAAATCCAGGCAGTCATCCTGCCAACGGCTGCGGAGGCTCTGCACGTTGTCGCCGCCGATCCCGCGATTGTACCAGGTCAACTCCAGTTCCGCGCAGCGGGCGTCGATCAGGTTGGCGGTCATCGCCGCGTAGCCCGTTCCCATTGGCGTCTCGGGGTTCCGCCGTCCGGTGTCCGTGATGCTGTCGCCGATAAAGAGCACTTTCTGCCTGGCTGAAAAGAGCATCTGCCGTCTCCTTGAAGCTTGTCTGGATAACGAGCAGGCATTATACCGGCCGGCCTGTCCGCCGCCCATTTTTTTCGGGCCTTGGCCGCCGCCGGCTCTATAATTGTGGCGCCATGGTGGCTGAGATGATCACATATCGCTGTCCGAACTGCGCCCGCGAGGTCAGGGTGGCCCGTAAGGAGGATCTGCCGACCCGGCCGTTCTGCTGCGAACGGTGCAAGATGGTGGACCTCTCCAAGTGGTTCAACGAGGAATACCGGATCTCGGACCCGCTGGGGATCGACGTGGACCAGGAGGATCGGCAGGGCGGCTAGTTGGCAACCGCCTTCTGAACCGCGTCGCTTTCCGCCGCCGCTCCGTTCGCGCCGTTCGACTGGTACTGGGGAACGATCCGCTTGAGCGCCGCGCGGATCTGGCCGCCGTCCATGCAGTTGGTCAGCCCGCCGAGTTCCTCAACCGCCGCCTCGATGAACCGCCGGTCCTTGGCCAGGTGCTTCCAGATCGCGATCTTCTCGTGGCTGGTGGGGGCCATGTCCTCGCCCTTGAGGGAGAGCTCCTCGAAGAGTTTTTCGCCCGGACGGGTGCCCGAGAATACGATCTCGATATCCTCGCCGGGCGTGAACCCGCTGAGGGTAATCAGGTCGCGGGCCAGATCGACGATCTTGACCGGCTCGCCCATGTCCAGCAGGAATATCTCGCCTCCCTTGCCGATCGCCGCCGCCTGCATCACGAGCTGGGCGGCCTCGGGAATGGTCATAAAGTACCGCCGCATCTCCGGATGCGTCACCGTTACCGGTCCGCCACGGGCGATCTGGTCCTTGAAGATCGGCACCACCGAGCC
>JAAYCJ010000159.1 GCA_012729815.1 Phycisphaerae bacterium
ACTAGCTGCGTCCCCGTTTCGATCCCGCCGACCAAGCGGCGGCAACCGTCGAACTCACGACTCGGCTTCGGCTTGGTGTCTTGGGTCGACGAAGCGGCCGATGAACAAAATGCTGCCGGTCCGCAGATCACGGATAAGGAAGACAAACGGGTGGTCGGCGTGAAAGACGGGAGTCTCCTTGCCTGATCGGATGAACCATGAACCACGGGTCACCACGTACGCTTCCGTGCCCTCTTCGTTGACGTCGATGTATCCCTCCTGATCGATGGCGGAGATCGGTGGCCCGGCTGTTCCACCCGTCATTGCCGAGAAGTCCGGATTTATGAATACATCGGTAAGCCCCATGGCTTGCAGGACCTCAGTGAGCGGCATCCGCGTCTGCATGCGAAACCGCGGAATCTTCACGTCAACATCTTTTGTGACTTCCATCTTATCCATCCAATTTGCCACAGTCTTCCATGTGAGTCCTTCCTCGAAGTCCGGTAAGGAACCATTTGGGAGAATCAGAGTCATGGATACCTCCTCTCCCGTGTATGGCATTTCCAGGAGCTTGCAGCCGTCCAGAAATGCATACTTGAACCTGCCAGCCTGATGCATCATTGAGACTGTGGCATTCTCGCCTGTCAGAAGATGAAACTCCTCGTCATCGGTTGCATCTGGGTTGAATTCATATTTCCATCTGCCCTTGAAGTAGATCACACTGGTCAGGAGCATTCGCGTCAGCGTGTCCACTCCCTGCGAAACGGCTGCGTCCTTGATCCGACCGTGCGTGGTGTCGCGCACCCACCTGGCGACGGCGTCGTGGGCGCCGGCCAGATCGTGCTCGAAATCCACGGCCGCCGGTTTCTCGCCGTAGCACTGGCGGAGGGTCCGAGCGAACTCATCTCGAAACTTGAGGCCTTCGTGGGCCCAGAGCCTCGAACCCAGGTACAGGTCGTGCGATTCCGCCCCTTGGCGGAGGCTCACCAGCAGGTCGTGGTAGGCCGGGTGGACCCGCTGCTTGAGCGATTCCAAGCCCAGCACTTTTTCCATCTGCTGCGCCGTTTGCTCCCGCGCCCCGGCGTAGGCCAGGGCCAGCGCCATCGAGGCGCAAAGCGGCGAGGAGAACAGGTTGCCTCCCGTCCCTGTCGTCCCGTCCTCGACCAGCTTGCGGTGCAAGTCGAAAGTGAAAGTATTGGTGGCCTCCACCAGGGCCTCGCGCTCCGACGAGCGGCTTAACTTCTTGCCGCCGCATCCGGTTATCGGCGACAACACACCGATACAAACCAGCAAAATCCCCAATCTCTTCATGACCTTGTCTCCCAGAATCAACCCTCAATGACTCCCAAGTGGACGGATCATCGCGACCTGTACCTGCCACGGCCTGTCCGTGTCAATACTAGCGGCGTCCCCCTTTCGATTCACGCCGCAGCCGGTCCAAGCATGCCTATGCCGGCTATCTCTGTCCCTCCTGACCGGCCGGCCCGGAGGTGGGAAATATCCGGCTCGGTCGGGTGAAGAAGGGATTGGGTGGGGCCGTCCCAGTTCCTGGGTGAGGGCCCCACTGCCACTTCCTCATGATCTCGCAGACCTCCTCGCTCCGCCAGCTGTCGCCCCATACCTGGTTCTTTTCGGCATCTACGAAGAATCGAATGCTCACGCCGCTCTTGTCGTCTCGAAGGAACAAGAGATAGCCGCCGACGCAGTCCTGGTCGGCTTCCGCAGCCTCCTGAAGCACGCGGATCAACCCGTCGATGTACGAGCGATCCTTGAACCGAAAGATGCCTCCCAAAGGCCCGTGGTCCTTCCCATCGTCGCCCACAACCTCCATCGTAGCATATTCGCCCAGCCGAAGGTCCTGCGGCCGGCCCGACCGGACGCGGTCGTAAGGACCCCGGCTCCCCTTCGCCAGCATCCACGCCAGAAGGATCAACGCCGCCAACCCAATCACCAACCCGACATGCTTGGCCGCCGCCACGCGAAGTCTCCTAATGTAGTTTGAGTAGTCCAGGGATGCCACAGCCATACCACCAGAGATTCTCCCGTGGGTGAACCAGACCGGCATGTTCGATGTTGATTTGCGTCAAGGCGTCCCCTACAGTATAATCCCAACCGAGGTATTGCCAGAAGGCCCCCACATAGGTGTAATACGCTGTTAGGTAATTGTCCTGATGGGCTTCATGGTGCCAGCCGAGGTAGACTTGGTCTTGCCCTTGTACTCCGCTTAGCGAACCGCAAGCTTGAGCAAAATCGTAGTTGCGTGCACTGTAACAAGAGTCGATTTGAACGATCTTAAGCCTGCTCTTGTACCACAAACGGCACTCCATCATCGAAGCTCCATTCTCTTCCCACCCATCGGGCAATTCCCTGTAGTCCGGCGGAGGAGTCTCGTAATCGCGTTTGAGATAGGAGAACACCCTCTTGTCGTAGAGCACAATGTTTGTTCGGTCCTCCGGTGTTTTCTTGCCAATCTGATAGTGTCCGTGCCCCAGGTGATACCAGTGAGAGAGATTGTTGGGAACGATCAGCATCCACTTGACGTTGAACCAGGTGCAGTTCTTATGGTAGAGCACACAATATGGCAATCCTTGATCCTTGCATGCAGTAATCACCTTTTTGATGCCGGGCCATCTGTTCTTGGTAACCGCCTTGTCGGGCAGTGTTATCAGAACCCTTACATCGCTGGGACCATCGTAATCATAGGGTTCAAACTTCTTCGAGACTTCCTTGATGAATTCGTCATACTCATCATCTCTGCCTTCTCCTGACAGACGTTCGCCAAACGCCTGTTCACTCAGAACGATTCGGAGGAGCGATTCGTCTCCAAACGCTACGGCCGGAACGGAGATGTTTACCGAACTACCTGTGCCTCCGGTCGACCAACGGATCGCGTCATCCACTCCAACCAGTGCAATGACAAGATCATACACCCCTTCATAGAGAGCGGCAAGACGATAGTCGCTTCCCTCCTTGAAGCTATCACTCGCGGTCAAGCAGTGGAGGCCGTTCGAAAAGTTGACCTCGAGTCTCTCAGACAGAGCGATGGGCGATCCGGATGTGACGGCTATCACCTTCAACTCATGAGGACCGTTTAGGTAGGCGTAACTCTCCAGGGCAATCGTATATCCGTAGTCGAAGTTGATGACTTCTCCCACGAGGTTGCCATCAAGGAACACGAACATCTGCTCCGTCTCGCTATCAAAGCCGCCAGCAGTGATGGAGAAGAATCCGCTGAGTTCGTTAGGATCTCCGTCGACGGTGACGGCGATGTTGGGTCGGGCGGGTCCGGATTGGCCGTACTGGGTGGCGAGGATGCCCAGGTCGCCCACGCCGACTTCGCGGTCGCGGTTGATGTCGGCCTCCAGGTAGTTGTAGCCGGGCGCGGTGGTTTGGCCGTACTGGGTGGCGAGGATGCCCAGGTCGCCCACGCCGACCTCGCCGTCGCGGTTGATGTCGGCTTGGAGGTAGGTGGCGGCGCCGACGTTGGCGAAGTCGAAGTTGGAGTAGTGGAAGCCGATATCGAGGGGGCCGGCGTCGGGTTCGCGGTCGGCTGAGGTGGCTGAGCCGGTCAGTTGCGGATCGGTCAGGCCGATCGCGCCCCAGCCGGTATCGACCAGCGGCGAGTAGCGATCCAGAAAGTAACCCTCCAGCGGTCCGGCGCCCGGGTCGTAAGGGTCTTCGAGGACGATTTGCGGGTAGTATTCCTGGAAGCCGGTGATCTGGTCGAAGTTGTTGTTGGCGGCGTTGGCGTAGTAGCCGGTGCAGAGGGCGACCGCAGCCATGGAGCCGTCGACCAGGGCGACGCCGTATCCGGCGTAGGACCGCGAGACGAGGTTGTTGACGAGCTCGACGGCGCCGGCGTTCTCCGGGTAGGCGGCGCCGTGGACGACGATCCCGTCGTACCGCGGATTGTCGATGGTGTTGTTGCGGATGGCGATGGTGGTATCGGGCGATTCGGCGCTGGTGGTTGACTTCAGGTCGATGTCCATACCGCAATAGTACGCGGTGACGATCTGGTTGTTCAGGACGTCGGTCAGGTCGGTGCCGGTCTGGCCGATGCCGAAGCAGGGATAGTAGATGAAGTTATCGTGCAGCGGCTCATCGAGGCGGATGTCCTGGGTGATCAGGCCGACGTAGGCGAACTCGATCACGCAGAAGCTGACCGTGCTGGAGACCGAAGCGGTCGGTTCGATCACGACCGGGCAGTAGTAGTCGCCCCAGGACGGCGAGGCGGCGTCGGAGGTAAAGACGATGGGGTTGGCGGGCGTGCCGCGGGCGAGGATCACCCCGCCGCTGTTGACGAGCAGGCAGCCGTTGACGCTGTAGGTTACGGTCGTTCCCGGTTCGATCACCAGGAGGGCCTGGACGTTGACGTCGGCGGTGACGTGGTAGACGTTGTCAGCGGTCCAGATCACGTTGGCGGTGATATCGGAGTTGACCTCGACGAGGCTGCGCGTGCCGCCGTCAAGGGCGGCCGAGAAAGTTCGGGAGGGCGGATTGACCGGCCAGGAGGGCTGGTCGGCTGTGGTTTGCGACTTAGCGGTCAGGGCGTCGCGTTGGGCGCGGAACGCGAGGTAGTCTTGGGGTGTGGCGGGGAAGGTCGGCTGGTCTGTGGCGATCGGGCAACAGGTCAGGCGATCTTCGCGCGAGGCCAGCGTCGGATCGGTCCTTGGGACGAAGGGGGCGGGCGCGGGTTCCTGATAGACGAAGTCCTCGCCGACGATCTCGGCCAGAATCTCCTTGAGTTCCTCGACACCCACCTGATTGGGGTCGATCGCCGTCTCAGCGGCAATGGCCGGCCCGGCGCAGAAGACGCCCGTTAGCAGTAGTGCAATTATCCACACACACACACTGATGATTCGTTTCGACGTTCCCATCGCTGACCTCCATCCATGAACTGATGCCGTGATTCTGGATGCATATTGGCCGAGTACAGCCTGCGAGTGACGTGATCCCGAGGCGGGCGAAGCGCGGAGGCAAGCTCTACGCGCGGATAGCTTGGTTTCAATCGGGCCGCTGGAGGTTGTCTTGCCGCCGTTGGCGTTGACGTTTGGGCCTCCTGATGCCGGTTGGCCCGAGGGTTGATCCGCGAAAACAACTTACCAAACGGTGGATGGGTTGTCAAGGGTGTTTTCTCTCTTCCGGCTCTTCGCCTCAGGGCGCACCGTCCCATCTTGCTTGGGGCTTTGCCCCTCAAGCTCCAGAATTCAGCGATTCACGGTTGTCGGCGGCGATTCGGCGTTTCACGCTTCTCAGAATGCCGTGGACCGCAACGCCGCCAAGCCGGTGACGGGTGGTTATTCTGCCAGCATCGGCCGAAGCTGGGTCCACAGCGCGTCGGCGATTGCTTTCATGCCGCGGTCGCCGGGGTGCCAGTTGACCCCGCCGTTTTCGAAGTGGCCTTCCGAGACCGCGCGGTACTGCTCGTCGCCGATCAGGTGGCTGATGTAAAGCCACGGCGCGCCCTGGGCGTCGCACGCCGCCTTCATCAGGGCGTTCCGCTGCGGGCACGCGCCCCACATGCTCACCCCGCAGACCAGGGCGTCGGGATTGGCCTCCTTGAGCATGGCCAGGAGTTTGGCGTACGGCTTGGTCAGCGTCTCCTCGTTGGCGATGTCCAGCGACGTGTTGTCGCCCACCTGGATGAGCACCAGGTCCGCTTGGTATGATGCGAAAGCGGCAAAGAGGTTCTCCTTGCCGGCCAAGCCGTCGCCCTCGAAGAGGTTCTCGATGATCAGCTCCGGCTTGGGATCGCTTTGGGCCTCGCACAGGTAAGCGTGCAGCCGATGGGCGAAATCCTTTTCCGGCGCGGTCGCGGCCATGCCCCAGTTGCCCTGCCAGCCGAGATGATCAGCCGGCGGATGGCGCGTGATGCTGTTGCCCGCGATCAAAAGCTTCTTCACCGCTCGCGTGGCCGGCCGCGTCAGCCGGGCGTAGAACGTCGGCTCGTAGCCGCGCAGCACGAGCTTGCCCGAACCCAGCTTGCCGCTCTCGAACGTCTCGCGGATGAAGCTCCGCTTTTCGTAGTTCATCCCGGCGAGCCACGGGGCGCGGATTTCGCAGTCGATCCGATCCACCACCGCCGGCGCGGCGCCGGGCCGACCGCACATCTGAGCCAGGCCCTGCTGCCAGAGGTCCTTGGTGCTCAAAGCTTCCGGCGTGATCTCCATGCCGGTGTTGCGGCTCCGCGAGATCGCGGCCACCAATATGCTCCGCGACCGCTCCAGCGGCAGGCCGTCCTGGGCCACCAGGGCGATCATCCCAAACTGCCGGTCGATCCCACGCACCTCGACGCCGCCGTCGAAAACCAGGCTCGGCTTGAGGAACCCCGTGTACATCTTGGCCGACGGCGAGTCGACGCGGATGAACCCGCGCCGATCGCTCCAGTCGAACTGCGCGACCGGACCCATCGCGATCCGCGGCTCGTCGCCGTAGCTCGCCTCCGGCAGCACCGTATCGGCCTCCGGATCGAACACCGTCCGCAGCCCGCGACGCCAGACATGTTGGCGAAGCGCCAGGTCCATGCCGCCGGTGTCCTCGAGCGGACCGAGACCCCGGTGGGCCAGGTTCAGCAGGATGTCGCGGCCGAACGTGGCGGTCACCGGCTCGCAAGCGGCGGGCAGGGCCCCGCTCCTGAACAGCGCGCCAGCCGCCTTGGACGCGGCCAGCACGGCTTCGTCGTTGGCCATGATCAGACCCGCGTTCGGATAGCTCGTATCCGGAATCGGCATTCGCACGTTCAGATAGTCCTGGTCGCTGGTCAACGTCGGCTGGTAGCCGCGATCGTCCCAGTAGAACCAGAACACTCCGTCATAGTCCTGCCATGAGGCGAAGGCCGCCATGCGGGCGTAGAACTCGGTGGCGTACGGGTTCGGCCGGCTGTCGTTGCACTCGTAGATCAGGTGCGGTTTGTTCGGCACCCGCACCAGATCGATCGGCTGTTCCATCAGCGGATGGCCGTTGACGCGGACCACGTACGGGTAGTACGGGTCGTCGGGTTTGACCTCCCACGGCCGCATGCCGAAGCCGTAGATTCCGTATGAAGCGAAATCGCCGCACGTCGCCGCCCAGTAGTTCTGGAGGCTGTTGCCGAACCGCCCGGTCGGCGTCACCGGCACGACGTTGATTCCCACGCCTTCCGGCGCGAGCGATCGCAGGAACGCAATAAACCGCGCCGTATGGCCCGTGTACAGCTCCACCGCGAATCGCACCACGTCCTCGCCCCGCGCGTAGGGGTACGATCCCAGATCGCCTTCCTTGACCACGAACTCCTTCTGGTAGCCCGCCTTCTCGACCTGCACGCCCGCCAGCGTCGGGGCGAACTCGACCGTGCCGTCGGCCAGCGACTCGCCCTCGTTGAGATTTCCCCACGCCGCGACCAGCGCCTCCTGCGTCGCGTACCGCTCCTTGAGCCACTCATTCCACCGCTGAGTCAGCCGCTTCTTTTTGATCCCGGTCGGCGTCGTGCGAAGCACCTGCTCCACAAAGCCGTTCTCATTGAAGACCTCGTAGAGCCCGATCGCCTCTTCATCGGCCCAGCGCTTGCCCGTGTACGGGTTGACGTGCTCGATCAGGCTCCGCGCGTACTCCTCGAACACCCGCTCAGCCCGGCGGTCGTAGTAGACAATGTGGCCAAACACGTCCTCCTTGATCAGTTGGTTCCACTCCTCGCGCGTCCCGTCGTCCGGCATCGCGTCGTAGTCCGCTTCGGTCGGATGGCGATAGGTGCTCAGCGAGATCCAGAAGAACATCCCGTGCTGCTTGGCCAGGGCGATCGCGTGGTCAAGCCGGTCCATCGCGCTGCCGCTGTCCTTGACCACCGGGACGATCGGGTACGTCCGCCCCTCGACGCCCTCCAGGAACGTTCCATCAAAGAGGTTCAGCCGCACCCCGTTGATCCCCGCATCCGCCATCCGCTCGAACGTCAGCTCCAGGTCCTTGCCCTGCCGTTTGACGTCGCAGACGAAATTCGTCCCCCACAACCGCAGCCGCTGGCCGTCGTACCACAGATGCCCATCCTTGACCGTGACGAACTTGCCCTCCGCCAACGGCCCCGCCGCCACCGCGCTCGCCCCGACCAACAACCAGACCGCCACAGCCGAAAAAGACCTTCGCATTACGCACTCCTGAATACCAACCTGGGATGGATCTGCCAAACGGACACCTTTCCTGCATCGCCACACGGCCGGTCGCGGTGTTTCCGTGTTTCCTCGGCATAGTACCAAACCCGCTCCATTCCGTCAAGACCCGATATTTTGCTGTAAATATTTATGTTGCAGTGATTTGCAAGCTATCGATGGCGGCTAAGGCATATTCTGGCATGTCGTACGGTCCGGCCTCTTCTTTCCAGTCTGGGGTCCGGAGGGCATCGCGCTCGGCAGGTCGATATCACACCGCATGCCGCGAATGCCGGTCTGCGCCGCGATCGTCACCCGATCCTGGCAGGTCCGTTGCTTCTCGGTTGGCCGTCACTATAATCGGCTCCGACGTGACGGTTGCCAACCAGGACAAGACTGAAGGAACAGCCAATGGCCGAGAACGCCTCCAAGCCGATGACCAACCGCCAGCGCACCTCCGCGGTGCTCCACTATCAGCCGTACGACCGCCTGCCGGTGGTTCACTTCGGTTTCTGGAGCGAGACGCTGGCCAAGTGGGCCCGCCAGGGCCACATCCGCCGCCAGATCGCGGAGACCTGGTCCGACGGCAACGTCTGCGACGCCCAGCTCAGCGGGCAGTTAGGGTTCGATTTTGACTATTACAGCACGTTTTCGCCCGCCACGTATTTGAGCCCGACCTTCGAGGTCCGCGTGGTCGAGGAATTTTCCGACGGCTCGAAGCACGTTCTGGACTCGGAGGGCGTGGTGGTGCTTCAGCGGCCGGACGCCGGTTCGATCCCGGCTGAGATCAAGCACACGCTGGTGGATCGTCCGTCGTGGGAAGAGCACTACAAGTGGCGGCTGGAGTTTAGTCCGGAGCGGGTCGAGCACGCGTACGTGCGGGCCAACGACCAGATGCTCCGCTTCGATCAGGGCGGGCTCGAGTTTCTCCAGGCCGACAGCCGCGATTACCCGTACGGCTTGCACTGCGGCAGCCTCTACGGCGTGGTGCGCAACATGCTCGGCGTCGAAGGGTCCTGCTATCTGATGATGGACGACGAAAACCTATTCGCTGAGATCATCGACACGGTGGCCGACCTGTGCTATCGGACGACGAAGTACACGCTCGAGAAGGGCGCGAAGTTCGACTTTGCCCATTTCTGGGAAGACATCTGCTTCAAGAACGGTCCGCTGATCGCGCCGTCGGTTTTTACGGAGAGAGTCGGTCCGCACTACAAGCGGATCACCGATTTGCTGGGCCGCTACGGCATCGACATCGTCTCGCTCGATTGCGACGGCAAGATCGACGCGCTGGTGCCGGTGTGGTTCGAAAACGGCGTGAACACGATGTTTCCCATCGAGGTCGGCACGTGGGATGCTTCGATCCAGCCGTGGCGCGAGCAGTTCGGCCGCAGGCTGCGCGGGGTCGGCGGGATGAACAAAACCGTCTTCGCCAAAGACCGCGCCGCGATCGACGCGGAGATCGAGCGGCTCAAGCCGCTGGTCGAGCTCGGCGGCTTTATTCCGTGCCCGGACCACCGGATCGCCCCGGACGCTGAGTACGACCTGGTTCGCTACTACACCGACCGGATGCGGAAGACGTTTGCCTGACCGTTGGCCGTCTTCGGCGGTGTCGGCGCGCATTCATCATCGCGAGTACAGGTGGCTGGACCGGCCGAGTTGCGGGGCGAAGAACGCGCCGAGTCCGGAGCGGAAGCCGCAGACCGGGGCGATTTGGGCCTGATGTCGCGGCACTGTGCCGCCGAGGGTCAGGAACGGGTCGACCATGCCGCGGACCGGGTTCCACCACTGCGAGGTCCACCACGAGATGCCCGCCTCGAGGGGGTTGTCGGATCGCCAGACGCCGATCACGTCGCGCCACTGGTAGTATTGCCCGATGGCGGTACTGACGGCTGAGCCGGCGCCGGGCATGTCGGGCAGGCTTTCGTGGAGTATCGGCGGGGCCTCGGTGACCACGGTCTCGGCGAGCATGCCATGAAGCTGCTGTCCAGCGGGCTTGACGGCGGTCTCCCACGAGACCGTCCAGAGGCCTCCGGCCTGGGCTTCGATGGTGGGGTCGAGGCCGTACGGGTCGCGGAAGCGGGTGGGGCTGCTGAAGGCATAGGCGTAGGGCGAAGTGGCGCCGAGCACCGGGACCGGGTCGCGCTGCAGGAAGCTTCCGGTGGTCGGATCGTAGAACCGCTGGCGAAGCTGATAGAGGCCCGTGGCCTCGTCGTAGTCGCGGCCGGCGAAGAGTCGCGGGTTGTCGATGGCGCCGCCGGCGGCAACCGGCTGGCCGAATGCCTGGTAGCGATACGACTGGACCACCGCGCCGTTCATGTCGGCCAGGGCCATGACCGTGCCCATACGGTCGGAGTGGCACAGGTAGTTGTCCGGCGAGAGGAAACCGCCTTCCTTGATCCCCTCCAGGTGGTCGACGCCCAGGCCGTTGACGTACTGGCGCACGAGGCGGCCGTCGCCGTCGAATTCGCCCAGGACGTTGTCGCGGTCGTAGACGTAGCGGGTGATCTGGCCGTCGAGATCGCGCGTGGCCAGCCGGCCGGCTGGGTCGTAGGTGTACGCGATGTCGCGGCCGTCGGGCAGTTCCACGCCGATCAGCCGGTTCTCGGCGTCGTAGGTGTAGCGGGTTATCGCGCCGGAGACGCGATGCGTCGCCGTGATCCGATTGCCCGCGTTGTCGTAGCCGTAGTCGCAGGTCGGATCCGCGGTCAGCCGATTGGCTGCGTCGTAGGTGAATTCGCTCTCCTGTCCGGCGATCCGCCGGTTGCCGGCGTCATCGTAGCTGTAGGCCTCAGCGGGGTTGTCCGCCGTTGGGTGCGCAGCCGCGGTCAGCCGTCCCGCGGCGTCGTAGGTAAATTCGTGCGTCCCGTCCGGGTCGGTCATCTCGAGCAGATAGCCCGCGCCGCTGTAGGTCCACGCATACGCCGCGGTGTCCGTGCCGGAGTAGGTGGACCCGGTCAGCCGGTCGGCTCCGTCGTGCGTGAACGTCGCCGTCGCCTCGACCGTCGAGAGTTCATCCCATCCGGCGAGCCGTCCGCCCGCGTCGTAATCGTAGCGCAACTGGAACCACGATCCGCCGTAGAGGTTGGCCGGCAGGTAGCCGCGATCCGAACCGTAGTCGATCGCGAATTCGGTGTAGTCGTCGCCGGCCGACAGCGTCACGATCGACTCCTGCTGGTTGGCCTGGCGATACTCGTAGCCGACCGACGCGGCGAAGCCGGACGGCAGGAACGTGGTGGTCGCCTCGGTCAGCAGTTCGTACCAGTCGTAGGCCAGGTCGATCCGGCACGCAACATTGGCCATCTGCGTGAGCAGGCCCGTCTCGGCGTCGTACGTGTAGGTCGTCGCGTCCGCCTCGTCGAACGTGCGGCTGACCAGTTCGCCGGCGTCGCTGTACTCGTAGTCCACGCGGCGGCCGTTGGGCCGGATCGCCGCGGTCAGCCGGCCTTCGCCGTCGTACTCGAACCGCGTCGTGTGGTCCAGCGGGTCGGTTGCCTCGGTCAGGCGGTACATCTGGTCGTAGCCGAATTCGGTGACGTTGTTTCGTCCGTCGGTGATCGAGGCGATCACCGCGACCGGTCCCAAGCCGTCGAGGTCCACGCTGCCCTTGGCTGGGTCGTAGGCGAACCGCACCGTGTTGCCTTCGCCGTCGGTGACCGTCTCTCGCAGGTTCATCGCGTTGTATGTCGCCGTCCACTGCCGGCCGTCCGGATCGGTGGCGCGGCTGACGTTGCCGTAGGTATCGTAGGCGAAGCTCCAGATCCCGCCGTTCGGGTCGGTGACGCTTTCGAGGTTGCCGTCGTCGTTGTAGGCGAAGCGGGCGGTTCGGCCGTCGATCATCGCGGTCTCGCGCTGGCCGCGCTCATTGTAGGTGAAGGTGAAGGTCCGCCCGTCCATGGTCGTCGTTTCGATCAGGTTGCCGTTGGCGTCGTAATCGTACTCGGCGGAGGCGCCGACCGCGTCGTCGGTGATCGTTTCGGGAAGTCCGGTTTCGCTGTCGTAGTCGATCCGCAGCGAGTCGGAGACGCCGACCGCCTCGACGGGGCCGGACACCTCCGTGAGCTTGCCCTGCGAGTCGTAGACGTAGGTGGTCGTCTTGCTCTCGCCGCTCGCCAGTTGCGTGACCTGGTCGTCGGCGCTTCGCGCCATCTCCACTGTCCGTCCCAGCGGATCGGTGATCGCGGTGCGGGTACCAAACGGGCTGACGACAAAGTCGTATCGGCCGCCTTCGCCGTCGGTGTAGCTGGAGTTGGCGATGGTCGCGGGCGAGGCCGCCGAGCCCGCCGTACCGGCCAGGCCGTTGATCGTGCCGATCGCCCCGACCGCGGTGTGCTGGGTGAACGAGCCGTCCGGCCGGTCCACCTGTTCGACCGCCCCGGCGGCGTTGTAGCGATACGCGGTGACCTGTCCGCCCGCGTCCGTCTGGTTGAGCAGTTGATGATCGTCGTCGTAGGTGAAACTCCGCGTATTCGTGTCGGGATTGACGATCGTCACCAGGTCGCCGTCGCCGTCGATGGTGATCTGCGTGCTCCGCTCGTACGGGTCGGTGATCGAGCTGAGGTGTCCGCCGGCGTCATAGGCGAACGTGGTGGTTCGGCCGAGCGGATCGGCGATGGTGGCCAGCCGGCTGGTGCCTGGATGGTACGTGAACGCGATCGTGTTGCCGTTGCGATCGACCTGCGTGACCTCGAGGCCCTCGGTGTTGAAGGTGATTCGCGTCCGGCCGCGGAGAGTCCACTCGTAGCCCGTCGCGGTCCGGCGCAGACTCGAGAAATCGCCGCGCGACGTGGTGTAGCGGCCCTCGCCCTCGAAGGCGAAGGTGTATATGTTGCCGTCGCCGCTGGTGATCGTGACCTGTTCGTCCTCGTCGGTGAGGCGATAATGGCCGACCACGCCCCAGCCCACGCCCATCGGCCAGGGGTCCTCCGCCGGGCGGCGAAGGAAAACCACGCCGGTGTACGTGCTGGCGAAACCCACGTATTCGTCGGCGATTACGCCGGTGCTTCCGATGGCCGGGCCGCCGAATTCGGGCACGGTGGAGAACTCGGCTTGGTATTCGTTGGCCAGGGTCAGCGAATAGCGGTAATGTCCCTCAGCCAGTTCGCGGCCGAGCCCGTCGCGGCCGTCCCAGCGGTAGTAGAAGAACATCGGGCCTTCGATGGGTGTGAAGTAGCGTTCGATCCGCCGGCCGCCGATTTCAGCGGTGAAGCGCATCCGCTGCGGCACGAGCGTGCCGGTGTCGCGAATGTCGTAGCTCAGGCCCAGGAGCGGATCGGTCGAGACGCGGTTCGAGTTGTACTGCAGCGTGACCGCCCGCCACGTATCCAGCGTGCGGTAGGCTGGGATGGTGTGGTCGATCGCCAGGTGCCCGTCGAGGACGCCGACCTGTGAACCGGCCCGAACGGCGCCGCAGTTCTGGTTGTTCATCCGCGTGATGTTGGTCAGGTCGGTCGGATCGGCTTCGCCGCCGTCGGACGGGGCGGTCCAGCCGAGGTTGCAGTCGCGCGGCGAGAAGTGCTCGACGTCGAATTCCACCCACTCGCCGTCGGCTGAGACCGTTCCCATCGATTCGTGCGTCCAGACCAGCGTGGTGCTGCTGTAGACGCCGACGGGAATCTGCGTGCCCGGTGCGAAGCCGCGGGTGTTACGCATCCGTACGGTGGCTGGGCTGCGGAAGGTCGTGCCGTCCGGCGTCAGTTCGCAGGCGTAGGTGAAATGCGTGAGTTCCGGCAGAAAGTTCGGCAGGTCCTTGCCGCGGCGGAACCACGTCGCCCGCATTTCGGTCGTCGCGGCCAGAGCGCCCGGCGGCACGACCAGTTGGATCGAGTCATCCGAGTTGGACCCGGTTCCGCCGCCCGGGCCGATGACGATGGCCTGGGAGTCCAGCGGGGTCAAAAACATCTCCGGCACCGCGACCAGCTCGCCGTCGCCGACCTCGGCCCGCCGCTGGGCGTAGGTGTAGCCGGTGGCCTGCGCGGTCACCGCGTAGGTTCCGCCGGTTGGCACCGAAAACGCGAAGCGGCCTTGGGTGTCGGTGAGCACTCGTCCGGTCACGCCGTCGACGGTCACCCGCGCGCCCTCCATCGGCGAGTCGTCGGCTGCGCTGTAGACCACGCCGAAGATCCGGGTGTTCGAGTCGGCCGGGTCGGTGTCGTCGTCCGCTGGGCCGTTGCCGCCTCCGCAGCCGCCAACGCACACCGTCACCGCCGCCAGAAGCAAGAAAAGCCACCGCCGAAGCAGCCACATTCCCATCACCGGCCTCCTGGTAAGAATGGTCGGGCCCGCCGGGCGCATCACCGTCGATGCCTTCAGGATACCTCCTGCGGCTGAGGATGTAAACCCAGTGGCGGCTGCTCGTGTTCGCCGCCTACGGCCAGTTGCGGCGGTAGGGCGGATCCCAGTGGACCGGCGGTTGCTGGATCTGGAGGGCGATCCTGGCCAGTTGCTCCAGATCGATGTTCTGCCCCGTCCGCAGGAGGAACCGATAGCGGTGTTCGCCCTGGTCGAGGAAGTCGTTGGGGAACTGGGCGGGATCCTGTTTTTCGGGGACATCGTCCATGTGCAGGGCGTAGCGCGGGCTGCGGATCAGCGTCAGCCGGGCTTCCTGCTGGTCGACGTCGATGGCATAGACCTCCGGGGCGATCAGGCCCAGGTCGGTTCCGTCGGCCGATCGCAGCCGCGTCCAATCGTGCAGCGGGAACTCCGCGCCGCTCAGCGGACGGTCCTGGCGGCCGCCGGGAATTCCGTCGATCCGCTCGGCGATCGGGCCGGCCGGCTCGACGATCATCTTGGCCAGCGTCTTCTGCTGGCCCCAGAACAGGTCGAGCACCAGTTCGACAAACGGGTCGCCCGCGTACAGCCGGGCTCGGAGGCGCATGCGGCTGTTCTTGAACTGCCCGATCCACGCCAGCGACGCGCGGACCGGACCGGCCTCCTCCAGCAACACCCGCTTGCGCTTGAATGGTCCCAGCGGCTGGCCCTGGAAGCGGACCACGTCGTGCGACCAGGTGTCGGAGAGGTCCTCCAGCACCGCCACAGTGACGGTGACGATCTTACCGGAGGCGACGTCGGTCAGGGTCAGTCCTTTCTCGTCGCACTCAACCCGCCAGTGAGTGTTGGTGATGCCCGAGCGTTTGGCGCGAATGTCTGACTTTCTGACCGCGTGCCCGTCCGGCGACAGGCGCAGCAGCTTGGTCTGCCCAGCCGCCAACTCGATCGGGCAGAGCACGCGAAGCGATGTGCTGCTCTTGGACTCCGCCGGCAAGATCTGTGTGGCCAGCGGCTCGTTCGTCTCGGCGTCCACCAGATGCGCCTTGCGGCCGGTCATGCCGAAGAACTCGTGCTCCAGATAGCCGCGATACGGCTTATCGTGATGGTTAAAGACCGCGGCGTAGGCCAGCGCGTCATCCGAAAGGGCGACCGGCGGCTGCTTGGTCGAGAGCCGCCGTGTGGCCGAGACGACCAAAGCGTCGGCGACCGCACGGGCCCGGCCGATCTGGTCGAAGATGTCGGGATACGCGGACTTCAGGCACGTTCCGCCGTAGGTGTCGTGGAACTGGTTGAACAGCACGTCCTCCCACGCCTTGTCGATTTTCGCTGCAGCGTCCGGATCGGCGCAGTCGGGCAGCTTCTCGACCGTCTTTTCCGCGGCGATCAGCTTGTGCTCCGCCGTGCGGATCTCAGCCTTGAGACGTCGCAGCGAGGTGTAGCAGCCGACCGCGTGCATCTGCAGTTCGCCTTCGACCACCGGTAGCTTCTCGCGTTGCGACTTGATCGCGTCGAAGAACGCCCGCGGGTGCGAGAAAACCAGTTCCAACCCGTCGAACGCCGTCTGGTGCTCGAGGATGTACTCGATCTGCCGGCGCGTCGGTCCGCCGCCGTGATCGCCGACGCCGTAGAAGCACATCACATGCTCCATCGACGGATCGACCTCCTCGACCGTCTTGAGGATGTGCTCGCGCAGGTCCGGAGCGGGCGAGGTGTAGGCCACGGGAATCCGGTACGCCATCAGCTCGTGATCCGAACCCGCCGCCCGCCAGCGGAAGATGTTCGACGGCAGTTCCTTCTCGTGCTTCATCGGCCGCATGAACACGTACGAGTCGTAGCCGTTCTCTGCCAGAATCCGCGGCAGCGAACCGGCGTGACCGAAGCTGTCCACGTTGTAGCCGATCGTCACGTCGACGCCGAACTTCTCCCGTGCGTCGCGCAGGCCCAGTTCGATGTGCTTGCGGAATGCCTGCTCGGTCGGCAGGTTGCAGTCCGGCTGGATGTACCAGCCGCCGACGATCTGCCAGCGCCCGGACGCGACATGCCGCCGCACCCGCTCGAACAGCTCGGGGTTCAGGTCCTCCACGATCCGGTGAAACCACATGTCCGACCGGGTGAACACGAACTGGTCATACTCATCGAGCAGGTTCGCCGCCGAAAACGCGGCGGCCAGGGCCTCATCCACCCCGGCCTGCCAGTTCCACAGCCACACCGGGTCCAGGTGGGCGTTGCCGATCATATGTACCTTCAGCGTCGCCATCGCCTTAATCTCCTTCAGATACAAAGCTGGCATTGTAGTGGCGGGGAAAACCGCGGTAAAGGGGGGAAAGCACACGGCGAATCGAAGGCGATTTTCCCTCTTGACTCGTGTTCGGTTTTCCTGTACTCTGACCGCTAATCGTTCAGTATTCCGAACAGAAACCGGTAACGTCAGGATGGTGCGGTGGACCCCCAAAGCCTTGGACAGCACCTGAATCAACTGCGGAAGCAGGCGAAAGTCAGCCTGCGGGAACTTGCCCGCGCGGCTGAGATATCGCCGGCTTCGCTTTCGGCCATCGAAAAATCGCAATCCAGCCCCACGCTCGATACGCTCCACAAGATCCTCAAAGCCCTTGGGACCAACTTCGCCGACTTCTTCGCGGCCAATCCGGGATCGGAACAGAGCCCGGTCTTCCCCGCCACCGAGACGAAGCCTATCACTGATGCTCATAGAAGATATGTTTTGCTTTTCCCCAAGCGTGAGGACCTGCGTTTCGGGATGGTGCATGAGCTCATCGCGCCCTTTGAGACCGAACCCACATGGGAGGCCCACGATTTCGATTTGGGCGGCTTGGTCATCGGGGGCGGACCGGCGCGGCTTGAGATCGAGGACCGCGGCAGTTGGGAACTGGGCAAGTGGGATGCGTTCTACGTCAAAGCCGGATGGCGCCACCGGGCCATCAACCTCGGGTCCGAACCGCTCGAACTGATTACCGTGGCCGATCCGCCCGGTTATTAATCGTTGAAAACAAAGGGCTTATCCAAAAGAAGTGTGCATTCAAGTGCAAGGAGCTGACCATGAATCGACCGGCACTCGCCAGCGAAGGCGGCCCCAAGGCCGTCGAAAAGATCGGACCTCTGCCCCCCAAGATCGGGCGGGAAGAGCTCTGGGAAATCATTGACATGTGGGATCTCTCAGCCGAGGCCAAGGGCAAGATCAAGGATCTGCTCGCCGCCGAGCCAAACGTCGGAGGTCCGCACCTGTTTCGGTACTACAACCCCAAGCCCAGCCGGGTGGCGGCGGCTGAGGAGGCCATGAAGGGCCTGATCGGTACGAAGTACTGCCTGGCCGTCAACTCCTGCACCTCGGCCCTGGTGGCGGCGTACCGTGCCCTGGGCATCGGGGCGGGTGACGAGGTCATCGTGCCCGCCTACACGTTCTTCGCCACCTCGGCGACCGTCGCCTCGTCGAACGCCATCCCGGTGATCGTCGACGTGGACGAGACCCTCTGCCTCGACCC
>JAAYCJ010000160.1 GCA_012729815.1 Phycisphaerae bacterium
CCGGTCAGCCCTTGATCGCTCCCGCGGTCAGGCCGCGGATGAACAGCCGCATGGTGAAGATGAACAAAATCACCATGGGGATCGAACTGATCGTGTAGCCGGCCATGAGCTGGCCCCACTCCTTGACGTACTCGCCCTCGAGCCGCATCAGGCCCACCGGCACCGTCAGCATCACGTCGTCCCGCATCACGATCAGCGGCAGCATCAGGTTGTTCCAGTTGCCGATGAACTGCAGGATCGCCAGCGTCCCGAGGATCGCCCCGCTCATCGGCAGCACGATGTGCATGATCTGCTGCCACGAACTGGCCCCGTCAAGCTGGGCCGACTCGAAGAGCTCGTTGGGTATCTCCTCGATGAACTGCCGCAGAATAAACACGCATAACGCCTGCCCGCCCGTCGCCCCCAGGATGATCAGCGGCCAGAGGCTGTTGAGCAGGTGCATGTCCTTGAGCAGCGTGAAGAGCGTCATCAGCGTGGCCGCCGTCCCCGGAAGGAACATCAACGCGATCAGGCCGTAATACACCACGCCTCGACCCGGCACCTTGTGCTTGGCGATCACGTAGCTGGTGAGCGTGGCGAACAGCAGACAGAACGCCGTCGCCGCCACCGACGTCACGATCGAGTTGGCAATGTAGATCTTCACCGTGTCCCACGCGAACGACCAGTTCTCCCACTTCCACGTGCCGATCGAATCGAACCACCACGGGTTCCGAACGAACTGGTCGTTGTCCTTGAAGCTGATCACCACCATGATGTACAGCGGGAAGAACGCGGAGAACAGCACCAACAGGATCAACCCGTGCTTGATCAGTTCCTTGGTTCGCTCTCGGGATCGGCGACTCAGCATGACAGCGGAACTCCTACTTATCGACCCGCACAAGCTTCTGATACACCAGGGTGATCGACATGATGATCACGAACAGCACCATGCCCAGGGCGCAGGCGTATCCGTAGCGCTGGTTCAGGAAACCTTCGGTGAACATGTACAACCCGGGCACCATGCCCACGTTGTTCGGCCCGCCCTCCGGGCCCAGCAAAATCAAGATCAGCCCGTAGTCCTGCAGCGTGCCGATCGTCATCAGGATCAGCATCAACCGCACCTGAGTCATGATCAGCGGCAGCTCGATCTTCGAAAACTTGCCCCACCAGCTCAATCCGTCGATCTTGCCCGCGTCGTAGACGTCCTGAGAGATGTTCTGCAGGCCCGCCAGGTAGATCAGCACGCCGATCACGCCCACCCACGGAAAACCCCAGATGATCAGCGTCGGCACGATCAGGTGGCTGTTCGACAGCCACGCCGGACTCCCGTAGGTGAACGCCTGCCAGCCCAACACGTTGATGTCGAGCCACTGCAGCACGTCCATCAGGTGCGTCGCCTGGAGCGTCTTGTTCATGATGCCCGTCATCGGCTCGAAGAACGACTTCCAGATCAGAAGGCCCACCAGCGACGGGATGATCATCGGAATCACGAACAGCACCCGGTAGACGTACTGCCACCGCTCCGACTGGAGCCGGTGGATCACCACCGCCGTAAAGATGCTCGGCCACATCTTGAACGCGTTGGCCACCAGCAGGATCAGCGTCAACCCGAAGCTCTGCCAGAACAACCGGTCGTGCCCGAACGCCTGGATGAAGTTCTCCAGCCCGCGGAATTCCTCGATGAACGCCCCGTCCCACCGGTACAGGCTGTACCGAATCGCGTCCAGCGACGGATAGTAGTTGAACACCAGAATCAGCAGCACCGTCGGCAGCATCAGCAGATAAAGCGACCACTGAAACCTCAGCCGCCTGATGGTCGTCATGACGCGGCGTCCAGCCGAGTGGGTCGTCCGCTCCGGAGCGTTCGACCGGGCCGCCCGCTCCACTCCCGCGCGTTCCGTAATCGCGCCGTTTGCCATACTACTCCATCCTCAACTTGCCCTGGAGTTCCGTTTCGAACCGATGGATATACTCGTTCAGGCCGTGGTCCGCCCGCACCTGGCGGATCATGGCCTCCTGGAATCGCCGATCGTGGTCCGCGTACGTCTGCTCGAACAGCGCGTCGGAATTCAGGATGCCCAGAAGCTGCTCCTGGAGCCGCACGTTGTTGCGGCCCGCCTCGAACTCGTCCTGGGCGGCCCTGGTCCAGCCGTAATCGTTGTCCTGCAGGGCGTCCACCACGTTTTTGCCGAATTCGTCCAGCCCGATCTCGCCCTGGACGAAGGCGGTCAGGCCGCCGTCGTAGACCTGCCGGCTCCGCCCGCCCCAGAACCAGTACAGCGTGCCCGTGTAGCCTTCCGGGTTCGGCATGAAAACTTCAAGTTCTTTCGTCGGCCGCGCCCCGATCACCGCGGGAATCCAGTTGATGTCCCGGTTGAACTGCTGGTTCATGGCCTTGGACGTCAGAAACTGGAGAAAATCGATCGCCACGTCCTTGTTGCGGCTGTAGCGGTGAATGCCGTAGGCGTTGCCGGTCCCGGTCGAGGCCTCGCTGGTTCGGCCGCGAACCTGGTCGGCGTAGGGTTCGTCGCCCGCGGGCATCGGAAAATCGAAAATCCCCACCTCGAAGTCCGCCTGGCGGAACAGGCTCTCAGCGTCCCACGAACCGGAGGTGATCATCGCCGCGTTTTCCTGAACGAACAGGAACGCCGCCTGCTCGCGACCGACCGCCATGAACCCCTTCTGGAAGTGGTTCGACAGGTCGCGGATCAGGCCGAACGCCGCCTGGTTCGGCGGGGAGTCCCAGCCGAACACCCCGCTCTCGAGCCCGGCGTACATCTCCATGCCGCCGATCCCGCCGTCGAGGTTCGTATCGAGCTCCGACAGATAGCCGGCCAGGAACGCCGCCTGGTACCGCTCGAAGAAAATCGGACTGTTGTACTTGCTGCCCGCGATCGGCACCAGCAGTACGCCGGTCTGCTCCGCGTGCTGCCGGATCGTCCGGCAGACCTCGAGCAGTTGCCCGAACGTCTGCGGCGGTTCATCCGTGCCCAGAACCTTGCGGAACAGGTCGCGGTTGTAGAAGATCCGCTGCGTGAACGTCGAACTCGGAACCCCGAAGTAGTCCTGCAGACTCGGCCGGTAGGCCGTCCGCATCCCGTCGATGAACGTCTCACGCCACAGCACGCCCTCCAGCTCCGTGCCGGCGTTATACGGATTCGGCTTGGCCACGTGGCCGCTCATCGGCTCGAAGTACCGCTGGAGATACTGGTCCTGTGAGACCATGGTGCTCATGCCCATCTCCATCAGGTCCGGAGCCGTCCCGCCCACCAGGTGCGTATTGACTACCTGGGCGTAGAACTTCTCGGTGATCGGCACCTGGTGGATCGCCACCTCCGGGTGCAGCTTCTCATACTCGCGGATAATGTGATCGAGAGCGTCCCGATAGCCCGACTCGAGCTGCCAGTGCGCAATCCGCAGGTTCTTCTTGCTCTCGTCGAAGTAGACCTCGTGAACGCTGTTGATCTGGATCATCGAGACCACGAACGACACCGCGAGAAACACCGCCGCCATGCCGTTCATGAGGATTTCGCGATTCTGGACCAGGAACTTCTTCATTGCTGGGCGACCTCCTGAGTCGTCGGCGCCTGGCGGACCATCTGCTCCCGTTCCTTGGGCTTGGGAGCCCACTCGAGATTGGGAATCTGCTCCTCCGGCACGCCGAGCCGCTTCAGCGCGAGCTGCGACTGGTACCCCTTGCCCTGCGACGGAACCTCGGTGATCAGCTTGGTGTAGTAAACGATCGCCAGGTCGCGGTTGTTCAGCTTGCTGTCCGCCAGATTGGCGATCCGCCAGTAGAACACCCCTTCCTGCCCCGGCTCCAGCGAATTCCGCCGGTCCGCCTCCACGTACGCCGCCACGCACCGGGCCGAATCGCCCAGCGGATAGAAGTACACGTCCCCCAGATACACCCACATCAACCCCGCCAGCGAGTTCTCCGGGTGCTTGGCCAGCCAGTCCGTCAAAACCTTGACGCCTTGGTTGACCTGGTCGGTCTGGAACGTGTTGATGTGGCTCTGGGCCAGACGAAGCACCGCCTCATCGACGATCGGCCGATCGCCGTAGCTCTCGATCACCTTCCGGTAAATCGCCCGCGCCTTGTCCAGCTCGATCACGTCCTGGAAATAATCGCGCAACTCGTGGATGCGGGCCAGGTTCATCAACGCCCGCGGGGCGAACTTCTCGTTCGGGTCCTTCTCAGCCAGCTCCCGAAACAGTTTGGCCGCCTCCTGGATGGCGCTTGCGGTCGGCGGACGCTTGTGATGCAGCGACACCGCCAGACCGAAGGTCGCCTCCTTCCAGCGGTCGCTGTTCGCCTCGGCCGTCTCCAATACCTCGCGGAAATACGGCTCAGCCCGGTCGAATTCGTAGTACCGGACGTATTGCCAACCTTCCCGAATCGGATCCGGCGCCCCGTCCGCGCCGACGCTCGTTCCGCACAGCACGCTCGCCCACATCGCCAGGGCCGTCAGCCAACAGGTCGATCTCATTCAGGCAAAGCTCCCATTTATGGCTTATGATTCATTGACCGCCCACCGGGGGGCAGAAAAACCGCATGGTAACGTAGGCGGATTCCTATGTCAAACAATCCCTTGCGTTTGCGGGGATTAACCGGGTCTTCAGGCGGCGCCTTGGCGCCCTTACATACGTTCATACCGCCCCGACCGTTCATGGTTGAGATTTCGATGTAAATCCATCGTTCTGGAGGGGATAAATCGCAGCGATGGCCGCCAATGGGTCGATCAGATACCCCGCAACGCCTCTTCCTCAAGCGGAATCAGCACCGTGTCCGTCTCGATGTGTGCGGGATTGATATCCTTGGACCCAGGCTGAAGATGCGGCGAGAGCGACAATCCGCCCAGGTCACGGTAGGCCGAATAGACGTTGTCGCCGTGCATGCCGGCGTGCGGGTTGGTGTGAAATGCGACGCTGGCGTCCGCGAACAGCAGATTCTGACCCTTCGACTTATGATTCAGGCTATTGGCCTTGGTCGTGTCAAGCCGGTAGTTCTCCGGATCGCCCTTAAACGCGTGGGCCGTCGGGTCCAAGCCGTTGTTCTCGTCGCCCCCCAGCACGAAACCGGGATTCGGACCCATCACCGACCACTGCGGCGACCACGGGTTGTGGAACGAGTAGCTCACCAGCGGACCGGCCGAATGGTCCACGTAGAAATCGGAGAAATATTCCGCCGAACGCCGGCTTCCGTCGCTTTCCTCCAGCGGGTCTTCCAGGCCGCGCTTCCGCGGAACCGCTGGGCAGACAAACAGCTTCTCCGGAAGCGGTGAATTGCGGTTGCGGCACAACAGCCAGATGCCCGCCGTCACCGACTTGTGCACGGGAATGCTGGAGTCGAACGGATCGTCGATGCCGCTCGAGTAACCGCATACCGGCGAAAGGTTGCGCCACGAGACCTGCGGATCGTTCGTCGCCACCACCTTCTGGTTGTTGCCAAGTGGCGGATCGATGCACGGGTAACTGCCGTGATTGGCGTCCGCGTAGACGATCAGGCCCACGCCGATCTGATGGAGGTTGGACGTGCAGGTGACCCGGTAGCCCGTTGCGTGGACCTGGGCGATCACGGGAATGATGATCGCCACCAGCATCGCGATGATGCCGACCACCACGATCAGTTCCATCAGTGTAAACGCCCTGAAGCGCCTCACCGTCGACCTCCGCCCCCCAATCCCTGTCCCCACCCATTATACGACAAGTGTCGATGGTTACCAAGTGATTCGCCAGCCGTTTCGCACGAAAGCAACCGATGACGACCGTCTGAAACGTCTCAGTGTCGTCCTTCCACATTAAAGGCACCGATATTCCTCCACCCGTGCACCAGAACCAAAACCCCCAAAATCGACAACGTTCCCAAATTGCGGATGCGGAAAAAGACGCTTAAAACCCGCTGAAATCCCCCGAAGTGGTATTCTTCTGACTTCTGACTTCTCTGCGCTACCGTCGCCGGGCGGGTTCTCTTGTCGTCTTCCAGCCGCTGTCTTCCTGCTCGCCGCCGCTGGTGGATTGGATGGTCTGGCTGGTGTCGGATTGGTCGGATGAGCTGAAGAGGGCTGGGGCGTAGCGGTAGGTGCCGTACGTGCCGAGGGCAAGAAGAGCGGTGGCCGCCGCAACGATCGCTTTTGCTTTCAGAGACCCTAGGGTCGACGAGACAACTCCCGGGACGACTGAGCCGCTCGTCTGCAACACCGCGCCGGCCACCGCCGGTCCACTCACTGTCCCAACTCCCGCAATCGCCATTTTGCCCAACCCCGCCAGCAGCGTGGCTGGGACTTCGCACGCCGTCTTGCCCGCCATCATGGCCATCAGCACCGCCGCGGATGGTGCCAGGCAGGTCATCCGCAGCTTGCCGCGAAGCTCGTTGACGCCCCGCTCGATCCGCCGCGAGACCGTCGAACGGTGCACGCCCAGCTCATCGGCGATCTGCTCCTGGCTTTTGCCGTGCAGAAAGTGCAGGATCACCGGCAGCCGCAGTTCCTCATCGAGGTCGTCCAGGGCTTTATCCACCTGCGGAGCGATCTCGCGCCACGTCGGCTCAGCGGCCGCTGCGATCTCCGACCGCTCAGCCGTCGCCACCGCTTCGCGATGCCGCCGGCGCGAGGCCTCGCGGATCGTGTTGGCCGCCCGATGCGTCGCCGCACGGTGCAGCCACCCGGCCAGCGACGTATTCACCTGCTCCGCCTTTCGCGCCAACTCCAGGAACGTCTCCTGGGCCGCGTCCTCCGCGTCCGCCGGGTTATGTGTCACTCGCAAACAAGTTCCATAAACCAGATTTACATACCGGCGGAACAGCGTGGCAAACGCCTCAGCGTCGTGCGTCCGCGCATAGCTATGCAGTAGTGTCAGATCGTTCGAGACTGCCATAAACCACCGTTCTCTCCACTCCCTCCACCCACAAGACACCGCCCACACCATCCATTGTGCACGAAAACCGCGATTTTGGCAACCGGGGCGTTTTGCGCTACAGCCCGAACTGGTAACCTGGGCACCTGCGGAAATGATAGGCGGTTTCGCCGAGGGCGGTATCGAGGTAGGCCAGGCACAGCGTGCGGAACCAGGTCGGGAACATGGCGCTTTCGTTGACACCCGACGCGAGGATCGGATGGCCGTACTCGAAGGGGCGGTCGCGCATGAAGACAAAGCCGCCGTCGTCGTTGGCGTTCGAGACCACCCACGGGCGGGCTCGGCGAAGGGCGGCAAGAATGTCATCGCGGCGGTAGGGGGTCTGGCCAAGGAATCGGCAGAGGGGTTCGATCGAGTCGATGTCCTCGCACGCACTGCTTTTGAACGGCTCGACGCCGTTGTGGCTGCCCCATCCAAACCCGCCCAGCGGGTTCTGCGTGGCCAGCACCTGATCGGCGGCCCGTTCGACGTGCGGGATCGGTTTGCGGTCATAGGTCCAAAGCGGCCAGAAGTGATAGGCCGCCTGGACCGACCGCGATCGCTGGATCGGGTCCGAAAGGTCCATATCGCCCCACAGGCCGGTTTCGGGATTCAGGTGGTGCGTCTCCATCCACGCCAGCAGCGTTTCGACCGTTCGGCCGGCTTCGTCGTTGGCTTGGAAGTCGCGGGCGTATTGCAGCAGCGTGCCGACGTTCATGACCTCATTGCCGGTAAGGTCCACATCCTTGACCCAGTCGCGCTCAGCCAGCCACCGCTCGATTGCCCCGGGCGCGGTAAACGGATCGAGCCAACGCATCGGTTTTTCCGCCGTCGCCCCCAGGCACGTCAGGGCGATGATCACGTGGCAGCTCAGATGCGACGGGCCGCACCAGAGCACCTCGCCCTGATACCATCCCTGGCCGTAGATCGCCCGGTCGCGAAACAACCCGTCGTCGTCCTGGAACGATTGGAGATAGTCGATCCACTGCCGCCGCTGGCGGTCGGTCAGGGCGTCCAGATCGCCGTAGAGGTGGCGGGTCATCGCGGCGTAGCACGAGCTGTAGAGTGCCGGTGCGCTCTGGCACGGGGCGTATCGGTACCGGCCGTAAGGCTCGCCCTCAAGCCGCATCTGTTGCACAAAA
>JAAYCJ010000161.1 GCA_012729815.1 Phycisphaerae bacterium
GGGCTGATGATCTGGCCGTGTCCGGGTGAAGAGAACGAGCCGTTCTTCCGCGAGGTCTCGGCCCGGACGCCGGTGGTGTTCATCGACCGGCGGCCCAAGCAGATCAACTGCCCGTGCGTGACTCTCGACTGGCGGCGGGCCGGGCGCGATATCATTCTCCACATGGCCCGGCAGGGGTTCGGGCGGGTGCTGGTGCTGGAAGAAACGCTGGACATCAGTTCGTTCCGCGAGCTGTTCGACGCGATGCGGACGGCGGCGGCTGAGATCGGAGCGCAGGAGCGGTTCGACTTCGTCGAGATGGACGCCACCAGCCTGGTCGAGCAGTGCCAGCGGAAGCTGTGTCCGTCGTCGCAGGTTCCGATGCAGCGGCTGGGCGAGATCCTGGAGGCCGACCGTTACGAGGCGATGTTCTGCGTCCACGACGAGTTTCTCGACTGGATCTACGCCAACAGCGAACTTCAGGAGCGGTATCCGCTGCAGAAGATCGCCAGCATGTCGAACACGCTGCCGTCGCCCCGCAGCCAGGCGTTTCTGCGGCTGGGCGTGCAGGAGTGGATCGCCGACCACGGCAAGCTGATCGGCAAGGCGGCGGAGCTGCTGCACGAAATGGTCTATCTCAAGAGCCGCGCGGCGGCGGAGTACCGCATTCGTTTTACCACCACGGTCAGGAAGGCATGAATCATGACTAGGTACCACAGCACGAAAACCGGACGAACGAGCCAGGCATTCAGCCGCGGCGGCAGGACGGGCGGCTTTACCCTCATCGAGCTGTTGGTGGTCGTCGCGATCATCGCCGTGCTGGTCTCGATCCTGCTGCCGGCGATGCAGGCGGTACGGGAAACGGCGAAGATGACCATCTGCTCGAGTCAGTTGCGGCAGTACGGCGTGGCGTTTCGGGCATACGCGGACGCTAATTCGGATTACTTTCCGACCACCGGCGGCTTGGCGGATGGCACCTTCAATCCGCAGTACAAGACCGACAACTGGATCTATCTGCTGACGCCGTATCTGGGCGGCGACAGCAGCGGATGGGCCTACTATTCCACGAAACCCGGCACGATCTGGGTCTGTCCCGCGGATACCAAGACGCCGCGGTGGACGGGCGGTGGATCGCGATCCGGAAATCTGCATCAGCCGTCGTACGGCGTGAACCGCTGGCTCACGGGATGGTACTCGACAGGCTATGGGATATACCCTTACCAATTCCAGGACATTGAACGCGGCAAGCCGGGTGGTGGCCCCGGTCGGCCGGACCGGTTGCCGCTCCTGAGTGACAACGACCAGAACTGGGGTTGCCATCCGAACCATATTCTGGATGGCTATGGCGTTGGGTTTCATCCCTGGCCGCACTACCACAAGAACGGCGACACGTTCCTGTTCGTCGATCTTCACGTGGAGTGGGTGCCGAACCTTGACAGCACACCAGGCTACGATACGTATGCCCGTTACGTTCTCGCCTACCATTTCGGGCACCCGGACAACTACCCCTGGTGGCGGTAAGACCGGCGAACAGTTCAGATTCGTCTTGAGGCCGCGTCCGCGCCGCCTGATGAGAACCTGGCTTGAACAAATCGACCATGAGGAAATCTGGTGTTATCTCCGCGCCAGTTGGTCCGCCGCCGGCGGTTTTGGCTGGGCATCGCGAGCTTTCGGGAGTAGAACGTCACAAAGGACGAAACGGGAGCTGTTTCGGTCGGGCGGTGGGTTCCGTCCGGCGAACGCCGTGCGGCGTGGTCTGTGCGCCCGATCGCGATGCACAAGGAGACGAGCGGTGAGTGACGTTTACGACATTCGGGATTTTGGCGGTTGTCCGGACGGCAGGACGGTGAATACGCAGGCGTTTGGCCGTGCGATCGACGCATGCAGCGAGGCGGGCGGCGGTCGCGTGGTGTGCGGGCCGGGCGAGTGGGTGACCGGTTCGGTGCAGCTTAGGAGCCGGGTCGAGCTTCATCTGGCCAACGGTTGCCGGCTGATCGGCAGTCCGCGGTTGGAGGACTACGTGCGGCTGACGGCTGAGGGATTTCACAGCGAGCTCGGTCCGGAAAAGTCGGCACACGGGTTGATCTACGCGATCGACGCGGAAGAAATCGCGATTACCGGTTCCGGGACGATCGACGGATCGGGCGCCGCGTTCTATGATGCGGCCGGACCATCGGGCAAGTTCGAGAAGCCGGAGACTCCTCGGCCGCGGATCGTGATGTTCTACCGGTGCCGCGACGTCCGGCTCGAAGGCGTGAGGATGATCGATTCGCCGTGCTGGACGGTCTGGCTGATGCGGTGCGAGGGGGTGCAGGTGCATCGCGTGGCGATCCGCGGCGACCGGCGGCTTCGCAACGTCGACGGGATTGACGTGGACGCGTGCCGCGACGTGACGATCAGCGACTGCCGGTTCGACACCGAGGACGACTGCGTCGTGCTGCGGGCGATGCAGCATCTGTATGACGAGCCGGCGGTGTGTGAGAACGTGACGGTGACCAACTGCGTGATGAACAGCGGCTGCCAGGGCGTGCGGATCGGCTGTCCGGGCGACGGGGTGATCCGCCGCTGCGCGCTGAGCAACCTGGTGATCCGTAGCGAGCACAACGGGATCGTCTCGATCCACCCGCACCACTATCTGCCCGAAGGGCGGCCGGCCGGCGCGGATATCTCGAACATCCTGTTTTCCAACATCGTGGTGGACTGCCAACAGACGCCGATCCGGATCGAGGTCGAAGAGGGGCTGGCCCTGCCGCGGGTGGCGGACCTGAGCTTTTCGGATATGGCGATCCGCAGCGGCGGGCCGTGCCTGGTCCAGGGCAGTTCACAGACGATCGTGCGAAACGTGCGATTCAGCAACGTGCAGATCGCGACCACCGGCGACGACGCGATCGTCTGCCGCCGCTGTCAAGGTGTGAAGCTGACGAACGTGGAACTTTCGAACCGCAAGGAGACCGACTGATGCGAACGATGCTGCTCTGCTGCCTGGCGATGATCGCGGCGACTCAGGGATATGCCCGCGGCCAGGCCGCCCCACCGGCCCCGCTGGCCGAGGGGAAGTACATTTGCGTCAAGGACGGCCACCTGTCGTATGACGGCGAACGCATTCGGCTTTGGGGAACCA
>JAAYCJ010000162.1 GCA_012729815.1 Phycisphaerae bacterium
CCCGCTCGATCGACTCGTCCTCGCGGCAGTGAACCACGCCTTCGGTCATCGCCTCGCTGACGCTGGTGGTCGTCGGGTCCAACCCCTCAGCGGTCACCCGAATCGTGATGTCGCGGTCGGTGATCGTGCCGATCATTCGATCGCCCTCGTAGACCGGAAGCATGCCGACGTCCAGCGAACGCATCTTCTCAGCCGCCTGTTCGATGGTCGCGTCCGCGGAGATGATCTCGACGCTGCTTGTCATAATCTCTGAAATTTTCATGGCTTGTCACCTTTCTCTCAAGCGAAGGTCCCCCACAGATTATCTCTCTCTGTTGAATCTAATCCGCCATCGGAGCCTTTTCGATAAGGGCCGATCTGGTTTTTTGCTTAGGTGTTTCCCCGATGCACGCATCAGGCCCGGCCCTCATTCCCCAACCACGCAGCCAGTATCGCCCTACCGTCGATCAGCAGCGGAAGGAGGTGAAAATTGAACTTTCAAGACCTGACCCCATAGGGTCAGGTCTTGAAAGTTTAATTTTCGCGGGCCGAGTGTCGCAGGGGGTCATTCAGAGAGAAAGCATTGGGCGTCATCCAGAAACGCCTGCGGGTAGCCTTCCTGGCGGAGGATGTGGATGGCCGTGGTCGTGGTCGCCGGGCCCGGGCGGAGGCGGAAATCGTGACGGATCGCGCCGTCGAGGTACTCGCCGTGGAAGTGGTAATTCTCAGCGGCGCCGCCATCGCCGGCAAAGCGGCTCAGGGCCAGATCGTGCGTGGCCACCAGGAAGAAACCGGAATTCGCCAACTGATGAGCCACCAGGGCCATGCCCGCCGCCCGTTTCTCGCGCGAATTGGTCCCGCGGAACGGCTCATCGATCAGCCCCAGCACCGGCGCGGGAACATTGTCCGAACAGACCAGCCGCCGCAGATGACGCACCTCGGCCAGGAAGTAGCTTTCCCCTTGCGAAAGGTCGTCGCGCACCTGAAGGTCCGTCATCAGGCAGACCGGCGACCACGCCATGCTCAGCGCCGGCGCCGCGGCGCCCACCTGCCCCAACAGCACGCTCACCCCGACCATCCGCAGGAACGTGCTCTTGCCGCTGGCGTTGGCGCCGGTGATGATCCACAGCCGCTTGTCCAGGTCGAGCGCGGCGTCGTTGGGCACGACCCATTCAGGCGAAATCAGCGGATGCCGGCCCTGGCTGATCCGCACGCCGGGCGCGTCGGCCGGCTCGGGCCAACAGACCACCGGTTCCTCCCATGAGAAACACGCCAGGCTCAGCAGGGCTTCCAGATCAGCCAGCGCAGCCAACGCCTCCAGCAGTTCCCGACGACGCCGAAACACACACTCCCGAATGGCCTGGGCAAGATGCCAGTCGTAGAAAAACACGATGTTCAGCAGGGCGTGGACCAGGCCGCCGGCGTTCGTCCAGGCGACCCGTCGCCGCAAAGCCGGCAGTACGGACGCCTCGGCTGCCCGGCCAAATGCCCGCCTGAGCTCCCGCAGCGGCGTCTCGTCGGGCAGGTTGGCCGCCATCCCGCCCACCACCGGCTCCAGCATCGTCACTACGTTCTCCACGCGACGCCAGGGATTCAACGTCGCATTCAACGAACGACGCAGCACGCCATAGATCGACAGGTTGATGATGAAACCGACGGCGGCCCCGCCGGCAATCATGTCGTCGCCGGCCAGACTCGCCACCGCCACCAGAGCCACGATCATGATCCCGGATGCGACCGACCATATCCGCAGAAGCCGCCGCCACACGGTCTTTGGAGGCAAAAACGCATGGCGCACCGCCGACAGCAATTCCAGAACAAATCCGTCGAAACCGCGGAACTGCGCACAGGCCGCCAGCATCGCCAGCCGGTTTTGTGGATGTTCCGTCAACCAGCGAACCGCCCGCTGGCGAGCCCGAATCCTCTCGCACGACAGCAGCGGACCGTCCAGCATGTCCGCCAGCCGGCGGGCACCCAGCGGCGTGGACGTCCGGTTCAACAGACCGAATACGCCCACCGGCGACGCATAAACATCCAGGTCATCCCGCTCCTGGTCGCTCAACCGCCAGACCGGCCCCTCATCGACGATCGGCGGCGGCATCTCCGCAATCTCGGCTGGACGATCCGGCGAACGAAGCGATACCACCGATCCGCAGCGGCGAAACGTCTCGGAGAGCACCAACGCGAGCCGTTCCAAAGCCTCACGCACCCGCAACACCCGGCGATGCCACCAGACCGCACACGCGAACGCCACCGCCCCGATCAGCCCGGCGACAAGCGCCGGCGTCCAGCGCGGCCACAGAAGATAGACCGCCACGACCGCGCCTGCCGCCAGCGCCACCCTTACCCCGCCGGCTAGAGACTCCCGCCGACTCGCCGCGGCCAGAGCGATCCCATTCTCCCGCTGCGCGCCCTCAAGCCACTGTCGTCGCTGATCACTCGCCTGTGCGTTCAGGGTAGGCAGTCTATCCGGCAAGACGTCACCTCATCGCCGACTGAATCGCCGAACCGATGATCAGCCACAGCACGATGGCGGCTGCGCCCACGACGGGATTCAGCATCCAGACCAGCGTCCTCGAGGCACTCGACTTATACAGCGAAATGTTGACCCCATACGCCAAGCCGCCCAAGCCGCCGCCGACAGCTCCGCCCACCGCCACCAGCAACAGGGGCCATCCGCACAGTGCGTGGATGTAGAGTGGAACCTTGACCTTGCCTTCCTGATTCTGTCCGTCTGACATTGATCCATGCTCCCGCAATGATCGCCGCTGGCCGTCTTCCCGCTGGGACCTGGCCATCCTCTTGCATCCCCATTGTCGTCCGGCTCCACGGGAAACGCAAGACGCTCCAAGAACCTCCCTCCAGTCCAGACGAGCATCTCGGGTGCACAACAACACGTTGAGCGCCCGAACCCGACAACCCCGTCGCCAGAACCGTCCCACATGGCCAACCATCGAAAACCCGTTAACTTAATATTCAAGACCTGACCCCACGGGGTCAGGTCTTGAATATTAAGTTAACGCCCTCATCGCCAGCGGGTCCAACGCTTGGCGGGGTCGTTTACAGAGGATAGAATGGCCACATTGGAGACTCCTGAAACGGCGGCGACCGAGGGCACTATCGGATGAAAAGCGAGTTCGTCATCGGCACTCGGGGAAGTCTGCTGGCTCGGTCGCAGACCGAGTTGGTGGCTGCGGCGCTGCGCTCAGCCTTCGGCGACGTGGCGTTCCGGGTGGTAACGGTGCGAACCTCGGGCGACGCGATCGCCGATCAGGCACTGCACGCGGTTGGCGGTAAGGGCTTATTTACCAAAGAGTTGGAAGATGCCCTGGCCGACCGGCGGATCGACCTGGCGGTCCACAGCCTCAAGGATCTGCCCACGCAGTTCCCGCGAGGCCTGGTGCTGGGGGCGGTGCCGACCCGGG